>NZ_JAMKBZ010000006.1:0-204773 GCF_053772255.1 Rhodopseudomonas parapalustris
AAATTGTTCACGGACGACTATTCAAGTATTCAACGTCATCGCGAGCTGAGCGAAGCAATCCAGCTCAGTACACAGCCCTGGATTGCTTCGTCGCTGCGCTCCTCGCAATGACGGAACGCTGATGACGGTACGAAACTAACTACGCCCGAGACAGCTTCGGGCCGGTGCCGTAGATCTGGTCGGCACGGGTTTCGAAGGCTTCGGCGAAACGATGGAACGCGGTGTCGAACATCGCTCCCATCAGGGTGGCGAGCATCCGACTCTTGAATTCGTAGGAAATGAAGAAGCCGACCTCGCAGGCGCGCTCCGTCTTGGCCACGAAGGTCCAGCGGTTCTCCAGATTGGAAAACGGACCTTTCAGATACTCGACCAGGATCTTCAGATTGGCGCGATCGAGGGTGACGCGGCTGGTGAAGGTCTCCTGCACCAGTTTGAACGACACCGTCATGTCGGCGATCACGACCTCGGTGCCGTCCGGCTGCTGGGTGCGCTCGCGGATTCTCAACGCCTTGCACAACGGCACGAACTGCGGATAGCGCTCGACGTCGGCAACGAGGTCGAACATCTGCTCGGCACTGTGCGGCACCCGGCGCCTGCTGGAAAACTGCGGCATCGAAGCGTCTCAGCGCGCCAGCGCAGCGCGCGCGGCCTGGAGCTTGGCAAAATCGTCGCCGGCGTGATGCGACGAACGTGTCATCGGGCTCGCCGACACCATCAGGAAGCCCTTGGCGAAGGCGGTCTTCTCGTAGGAGTCGAATTCGTCCGGCGTGACGTAGCGCATCACGGCGTGATGCTTGCGGGTCGGCTGCAGATACTGGCCGATGGTGAGGAAATCGACCTCTGCCGAGCGCAGATCGTCCATCACCTGCAGCACTTCGTGCCGCTCCTCACCGAGCCCCACCATGATGCCGGACTTGGTGAAGATCGTCGGGTCGAGCTCCTTCACCCGCTGCAGCAGCCGGATCGAATGGAAGTAACGCGCGCCCGGCCGTACCGACAGATAGCGCGACGGCACGGTTTCGAGATTGTGGTTGAACACGTCCGGCTTGGCCGCGACCACTACTTCTAGCGCACCGTCCTTGCGCAGGAAGTCCGGCGTCAGGATCTCGATCGTCGTGGTCGGGCAAGCGTCACGTACCGCGCGAATGGTGGCGGCGAAATGCGCCGCTCCGCCGTCGGCGAGATCGTCGCGATCGACCGAGGTAATCACCAGATGCTGCAGGCCGAGCTTGCGGGTCGCCTCGGCCACATAGGCAGGCTCGTTGGCGTCGAGCGCGCCCGGCATCCCGGTCTTGACGTTGCAGAACGCGCAGGCCCGGGTGCAGGTGTCCCCCATGATCATGAAGGTGGCGTGCTTCTTGTCCCAGCACTCGCCGATATTCGGGCAGCCGGCTTCCTCACACACCGTGTGCAGGCCGTGCTCCTTGACGATGCCGCGGGTCTCGCCATAGCCGCGCGTGGTCGGCGCGCGCACGCGAATCCAGTCGGGCTTCTTCGGCGACAGCGCATCCGGCCGCGCCGCTTTCTCCGGATGCCGGGGGCGGACGGGATTGGATGACACCGTATCGACGAGAACGACCATGGGCTGCCTGAGCTTGAGCGAGAACCCTACCTAATCCGGCCGCCCCCGTCCCGCAACCCAGGCCGCTTGCAGGCCGTTATCCCTTGGAATAATGCTCGAATTGTAAGCATCGCGCCCCGCGCCGGCCACGCCTTCTGGCGCCCAAGTCCCTGTCCCAGATGACCAAGCCCCGCGCTCCGAAAGCCTCGCCGGACGGAACACCCCTCTCCCTCGGCCCGCTGCTGACACGCCGGTTCTTCGCCCGCAGCGTTCACGACGTGGCGCCGGAGCTTATCGGCGCGACGCTGCTGTTTGATGGCGTCGGCGGCGTGATCGTCGAGGTCGAGGCCTATCACCACACCGACCCGGCGGCGCATTCGTTCGGCGGGCAGACGCCGCGCAACGCGGTGATGTTCGGACCACCCGGCTATGCCTATGTGTACCGTTCATACGGCATCCATTGGTGCGTGAATTTCGTCTGCGAGGCCGAAGGCTCGGCCAGTGCGGTGCTGATCCGCGCGCTGGAGCCGATCCACGGCCTCGCGGCGATGCGCAAGCGCCGCGGCCTCGACGAGCCGCGCAGCCTGTGTTCCGGCCCCGGCAAGCTGGCGCAGGCCCTCGGCATCACCATCGCTCACAACGGCCTGCCTCTCGATGCCGCACCGTTCGCGATCCATCGCCGGATCACCACGCCGGAGATCACCACCGGCCCGCGTATCGGCATCACCAAAGCTGCGGATTATCCGTGGCGATATGGGCTGAAAGGCTCTCGATTTGTCAGTAAAGCGTTTCCTCGCTGACAGTCAGCAGAGCTACCACATCTAACAACCGTCATCGTCCGGCTTGTCCGGACGACCCAGTATTCCAGGGTGCTGCGGCTCAACAAAACCGCTCTGGAATACTGGTCCCTCCGCATTCGCGGAGGGTGACAACCTTTTACGGGATACGTGCCGCCTGTCCGGCGCGGATACGTATCAGCTCGCGTTCTTGAGCCGAAGCAGCGCTTCGAGGATCTTGACCTTGCGCGCGACCGCCGCCTCGCGCTTTTCGCGTTCTTCCTCGACGACTTCTTCGGCAGCATTGGCGACGAACTTCTCGTTCGCCAGCTTGGCTTCGGCGCGCTTGATGTCGGCTTCGGCCTTGCCGAGTTCCTTCTCCAGCCGCGCCTGTTCGGCGGCGAAATCGACAACGCCCTTGAGCGGCAGCGCCGCCACCTCGCCGCGCACCAGAAGCTGTACGGCCCCTTGCGGAGCGGCATCCGCGGACGAAATCTCGCCGACCCGCGCCAGCCTCTTGATCACGTCGCTCCAGCGGCTCGCCCGCGAATTGGTGTCGGCGGACGCGCCGGCCAGCACCAGCGGCGTCAGGGTCGACGGCACGATGTTCATCTCGGCGCGTACCGATCGGATCGCGGTGACAAGATCGACCACCCAGCCGATCTCGGCTTCCGCCGCATCGTCGGAGAAGTCCGGCGCCACCGGCTCAGGGATCGCCAGCATGGCCGGCCCCGCCATCGGGTCGGTCGCGGCCGACGCAACCAGCACCGACATCTCTTCGTCGGACATCCCGGCCTTGCGCGACCACGGCGCCAGCGCCAGCAATCCGTCGCGGGGGGCGGTCACCGCCCACAGCTCTTCGGTGATGAACGGCATGAACGGGTGCAGGATCTTGAGGATCTCGTCGCGCGCCCACGCCACCATCGCGCGGGTCTCGGTCTTGGCGGCCCCCTCCTCGCCCATCAGCACCGGCTTGGCGAGTTCGAGATACCAGTCGCAATACACGTTCCAGACGAAGCGATAGGCGGCTTCGGCGGCGTCGTTGAAGCGGTAGGATTCGATCGCCTCGGTGACTTCGCGCACCGCACGCACGGTCTCGTGTGCGATCCAGCGGTTGAGCGTTTCCTTGGCCGCGGTGTAGTCGAAGCCGGCCGGCGCAACGCAGCCGTTCATCTCGGCGAAGCGGCAGGCGTTCCAGAGCTTGGTGGCGAAGTTGCGATAGCCTTCGACGCGCGAGGTCGCGAGCTTGATATCGCGGCCCTGCGCCGCCATCGCGGCCAGCGTGAAGCGCAGCGCGTCGGCGCCGTATTGGTCGATCAGGTTGAGCGGATCGATGACGTTGCCCTTCGACTTCGACATCTTGGCGCCCTTCTCGTCGCGGACGAGGGCGTGGATGTAGACGGTCGGGAACGGCACGTCGTCCATGAAGTGCAGGCCCATCATCATCATCCGGGCGACCCAGAAGAAGATGATGTCGAAGCCGGTGACCAGCACATCGGTCGGGTAGTAGCGATCGAGCTCGGGCGTCTCGTCCGGCCAGCCGAGCGTCGAGAACGGCCACAGCGCCGACGAGAACCAGGTGTCGAGCACGTCCTCGTCACGGGTGATGAATCCCTCGCGCTTGGCGGGATCCTCCGCCATGTCGTGCGCCTGCGCGGGCGTGATCACTTCCTGTTCGACGTAATAGCCGAGCGCGTTGCCGACCGCCTCCGCCTCGGTCTCGGCGACGAACACCTTGCCATCCGGCCCATACCACGCCGGGATCTGATGACCCCACCAGAGCTGGCGGGAGATGCACCACGGCTGAATGTTCTCCATCCACTCGAAGTAGGTCTTCTCCCAGTTCTTCGGCACAAAGGTCGTCTCGCCCGAGCGCACCGCGGCGATCGCCGGCTGCGCCAAGGTCTTGGCGTCGACATACCATTGGTCGGTGAGGAACGGCTCGATCACCACGCCGGATCGGTCGCCGTGCGGCACCATGTGGACGTTGGGCTCGATCTTCTCCAGGAATCCGAAATCGTCGAGTCGCGCCACGATCATCTTGCGCGCGACGAAGCGATCGACTCCGTCGATCTCCTCGGCGAATTCACGCGCACCTTCCGGCAGCCCCTCAAGATAGGCGCTGTTGTCGGCGACCGATATCTTGCCCTCGATGTCGAGCACGTTGATCTGCGGCAGATGATGGCGCTTGCCGACCTCGAAGTCGTTGAAGTCGTGCGCAGGCGTGATCTTCACCGCGCCCGTGCCCTTCTCGGGATCGGAATATTCGTCGGCGACGATCGGAATCCGGCGGCCGACCAGCGGCAGGATGACAGACTTGCCGACGAGATGCGTGTAGCGCTCGTCCTCCGGGTTCACCGCGACGGCGCTGTCGCCCAGCATCGTCTCGGGCCGCGTGGTGGCGACTACGATGAAGCTCGACGGATCGGCCGGATCGAACGTCTTGCCCTCGATCGGATAGCGCAGATGCCAGAGGTTGCCCTTCACCTCGACCTGCTGAACTTCGAGATCAGAGATCGCCGTCAGCAGCTTCGGATCCCAATTGACCAGCCGCTTGTCCTTGTAGATCAGCCCCTGGCGGTGCAGCTCGACGAACACCTTGGCGACGGCGCGAGACAGCCCCTCGTCCATCGTGAAGCGCTCGCGCGACCAGTCGCACGACGCGCCGAGCCGCTTGAGCTGGTTAACGATGACGCCACCGCTCTCGGCCTTCCACTGCCACACCCGCTCCAGGAACTTGGCCCGGCCCATCTCGCGCCGGCTCGGCTCCTGCCGCTCCATCAACTGGCGCTCGACCACCATCTGGGTCGCGATGCCGGCGTGGTCGGTGCCGGGTTGCCACAGCACGTCGCGCCCACGCATCCGCTCGAACCGGCACAGGATGTCCTGCAGCGTGTTGTTGAGCGCGTGGCCCATGTGCAGCGAGCCGGTGACGTTCGGCGGCGGAATGACGATCGAGTACGGGACAGCGTCGCGGCGCTCCGGACGGCCGGCCTTGAAGGCCTCGGCGTCTTCCCAGGCACGCGCGATGCGGGCCTCGATGTCGGCTGGCTGATAGGTTTTCTCGATCATGGCGCTGCAATCAAAAAAGGCGCGTCGCCGGGCTGCGAACGCGCTCGTTGGACGTGGCTAGAAACCTTCCGGCGCGCCGCAAGTCAACAATGGATGGCCGGTCCATTCGATCGGGCGGGACATCGGGCGAGACGTTGGCCGCCCCGCGCGGAAGCTCAGCGCCCGCGCGAGACCCGCTCGATTTCCTGGCGGACGATCCGTTCGACCAGAGTCGGCAGGTTGTCATCGAGCCAAGACTTCAACATCGGCCGCAGCATCTCTTTGACCAGATCCTCGAGGGTGCGGGCATTGTTGCTGAGCACGGTGGTGGCGAGCGAGTTGAACGCCGATTCCACCGCAGCGGACGTCGTCCGCGACATGATCGGCTGCTGCGGCTCCTCGTTCCAGGACGGAGCGGGCGGCGGTTCATAGGCCGGCTCCGGGGCCCGCGGCTTCGGCGCGGCTTCGGCGAACTCAATGTCGTCCTCGATCGGCGCCTTCTGAACCGGCGACGGTGGCGGCGGAGGAGGCGTCGGCTCGGGTTCAGGCTCCGGCAGCGCCATCTCGTCGGTCAATTCGAGAACGTCGCCATCGGGCTGTGGCGGGCGCACCTCTTCCTCGGTGGTGTTGGCATCGAGTCCAGCCAGCAACGCGTCGATGTCATCCTGGCTGTTGCTCTCGGCCGGGGCCGGCGTCGGCGGAGGAGCCGGCTTCGGCGCGGCAGCGGCAGGCTTTTGCGGCGCAGCTTGCGCCACCGGACTCGGTGCAGACGGAGGTGGGGTCATGGCCGCGGGTTTGCTCGGCGGGGGAGCCGCCTTCGGCGGCTCCGGCTTCGGGGCAACGGCCACCGGCGTCGGCGCCGGGGTCGCGGGCTTTGCTTCGTCATCGGCAATGATGCGACGGATCGACGCCAGAATCTCCTCCATGGAAGGTTCTTGCGCCTTTGCAGGCTGCGTCATCTCCGACTCCACATCATCACGCCCTTCCCGGCGTTGTATCATCAAAGCTCTTCGGGAGAGACCGGTTCCGGATCGGTAGCGTCAGGTTTGACGTTGGAAGCAGGACTTGTCCCCAGCATCAACTGCGGTACGCCCCGAGGTTCACTCCACGCGCAACGACGTCAAGCACCGCCAAACACGGGAGCATTTCCGATGCGAATCGTCGCGACGACTCGAACAACGGTAGGCAGCCGATTAGTTGTTTGCAAGCAAAGCGCCCGGGACAAACGCCCGGGCCGCACCTCGGACGGCGATCAGCGGCCGTCGGGCGTCCGAACTCCGCCCCAACTGTCGCGGACCTGATGATAGTGTACGCTGGGATCATAAACGTTGGTCTTCAGGCCGAGCACCTGCGGCGACAGCCGACCAATCGCATTGAGCACCGCGTAGGACGCCACCACGCGGTCATGCTGCGCGGTCACCAGCGCGACGCGGGCATTCACCAGCGCCTGCTGCGCGTTCAACACGTCGAGCGTGGTACGCTGGCCAGCGCGAGCTTCTTCGCGAACGCCGTTGAGCGCGATCTCCGAAGCCTTCACCTGCGACTGCGCAGACGAGACCTGCGACTTTGCAGCCTGCAACTGGCCCCACGCCTGCACGACGCTGGCACGGGTCTGGTCGCGCACCTGCTCGAGGTTGAGGCGCTGCTGCGCCAGCGTCTCCTTCGACTGCCGGATCAGGGCGTATTCACCGCCGCCCTGGTAGATCGGGATCGAGAGCTGGGCCACGCCCGAAGCCTGGAACTGACGCGGCGATGAGATCGACGGTTCCCAAGATTGCTGCGCGCTGGCCTGCAGCGTCAGCGTGGGAAACAGCGCACCCTCGTTGATCTTCACATTGAGATGGCTGACGTCGATGCCGTACATCGCTGCTGTGACGTTCGGGTTCTCGACCAGCGCCAGATTGATCGCCTGCGCCAACGTGCTCGGCAGAAAACGATCGACCGGCGAGCCGGGCGCGAGATTGCCGGGCTCGTTGCCGATGATGCGGCGATAGTTCGACCGTGTGGTGGTGAGCGTCGATTCGGCGGCGAGTTGCTGGGTATTGCCGGCCGCGAGCTGAGCCTGAGACTGCGCCACGTCAGTCCGGGTCACTTCGCCGACATTGAAGCGATCGTTGGTTTGCCGCAGCGTCTGATCGAGCACACGCACGTTGGTCCGCTGGACTTCGAGCGTCGCCGAATCCCGCAGATAGTCCATGTAGATGGTGGCCGCAGACAACAGCACCGACTGCTCCAGCACCCGCAACCCTTCGCGGGCAGCGGACACCTGACTCTCGGCGGCACGCGTGCGGTTCGCCGTCTGATTGCCATTGAACAGCGTCTGAGACGCGGTCACACCGACCGATCGAGGGATCTGCGTGCCGGACAGTTTGAATTGGTTACCTGCGAGGTTCGAGATCGCATCTGTGTATTGATATCCGCCCGACGCCGTGACAGCGACTTTCGGGCGATAGCCGGACAGCGCCTGCGGCACTGATTCGTCGGTGGCGCGGACCGATGCTCGTTGTGCGTTGAGCTGGGGATTGTTCTGATAGGCGCGGATCAGCGCAGCCTCGATGGTTTCGGCGTGAGCCACCGCATGAGGTGCGCACACCAGAACGACGCCGGCAACGACAAGGCCGGAGACTCGCTTGAACCCATCCATGTCTGGCAATCCAATCCTACACTTTTCCCCGCACCGGAACCGAAGCCGCCTCGCACCCTGGCAAGCGCCGAAAAACCGGTAAGTCTATCCTCACCATAAGCCACGGCAGCGACTTAAGAAACCCCTCGGAACGCGAGAGAAGCAAAACTCCCGAGCTGGGGCATTCGCGCCACAGGTATGATTCCTCAGCAGAATTTGCCTAGTTTCAGTCAGAACACGAAGGCCGCGGGCCGCTCCATTCCGGGCAGCACAGGCACGAACGCGTCGAACAAAACGCGGGTCCCAAAGTCACCGACAGACCTAGTCACGACGGTAACCCGCTGCGGCCCACCATCAGCAAAGGCGCCGACCAACCGGCCACCGAGCTTGAGCTGCTCATACAGAGTGCTCGGCTCGACCTCGGTTCCACCACACAGCAGAATGGCGTCGAACGGCGCGTCGTGCAGATCGCCCCGGGTCGCCTCGGCAACCCTGACATTGATGTTGGAAAGACCCAGCGCAGCCAGCGTCGAACGCATTTGCTGCGCCAGCGTCTCGTCATCGATGGTCGTTGTGACCCGGTCCCCGAGCTTGGACGCGACCGCCGCGACGTAACCGGTCGGACAGCCGACCACGAGAATGCGATCCTCCCGGGTGAGCTCTGCAGCCTGCATCATGCGCGCGGTCATGATCGGATTGAGAAGGAAGTGCTTGCGACCGTCGCCTCCGACGATCTCCAGATCGAGATCGAGATACGCCAACTCGCGCTTCGCCTCGGGAACGAACGCTTCGCGCCGCAGCGACCGCATTGCATCGATGATTCGCCAATCCGTCACGCTGGCAGGCCGAATTTGGCCATCGACCATGTTTTGCCGCGCGCGCTCGAATTCCAACATCCTCGATCCCCTGCGATGAAACCCGCGTCATCCATGCTGCAACGCGCTTCAAAACGCAACTGGCCGCGCCGTTCACAGATTTGGTGTCATGGGGGCTTCACGCCGGGCTCCATATCCCCTACATAGCCCTCGCCGTCACGGCGGCTCGCCGCAGCGTTGCGGCGGAAACGGCCGGTGTCGATCGACCGATTTCTGCTTTTCAACGCTGAACGGCTTTGTTATACGCTGCCCGCGAAGCAACGCTTCGCATGTTCCCTGGTAGCTCAGTGGTAGAGCAACCGGCTGTTAACCGGTTGGTCGCTGGTTCGAATCCGGCCCGGGGAGCCACTTCCATTTACCACCAGCGCTGCAAGACAAGCCCGGCTCGACCGAGATATGGTCGCAGCCCTCGCCTCTTTGCAGGCCCGGCTGTCACGCCGGTGTGACCCATCCTGGCATCCTTCCTGGAACGTTCTCGCGCTGGCGCACGTTGCGCCAACGCGATCCAACGAAGGAGACCAAGATGTTCAAATCGACAACGTTTGCAGCCGCTGTGTTCGCGGGCGCTGTGGCCCTGACGACCGCCGCATCGGCGCAGCAGCCGATTCAGCACCGCGGGCAGCACTACGGCTCGGACATGCAGCGTCACCATGCGTACCAGCATCGTTCCGATCAGGACCGCTGGTCGCAGAATCGTCAATGGCGTGACAGCAACGCGTTCTGGCCTGGTCAGGTAGCCGCAGGTGTGGTCGGCGGCGCCATCGGAGCGGCCGGCGCGATCGCAACGGCGCCGTTCCAGGCCGGATATCAGGGCGACTACGACATGCGCAGCTATGCGGCGCGTAACGGCTTCGTCTGTCTTCCCGGCACGACGTTCCGCGGCGAAGACGGACGCATGCATCTCTGCCAATAAGCGCCTGATCTGAAGCGCCGAGCCTAGCCGCCTCCGTTCGGGGGCGGCTTTGCCGTGGCATCGCGACTCGCGATCGGCTTTGCGAAGTTCCGAACAAAATGGCCGATCGATAAAATTCGAACGATCCGCTCAACAGGGCTCACAACAGTTCTTGTCACACTCCGGTTCGGACAGGGGAGCCGAACCATGAGCGAAGCCGAATACAATATGCTGCTGGAATCCATCAGCGACGCCGTCGCGGAAACCGCGCAGGACAACATCGTGCGTCCCAACGTCGTGGCGACGATGCGCCGCGCCGCGAACGACAATTCGGTCGAATGGCCGCTGCTGCCGTTTCCGTCCGATTGGTACGCCTCCTGCTGACAGCGTCCGCAGACCTAACGAGCGTCCTGCGAGACAGTGTCCGCCAGCGAATCCAGATGTCGCTCCGCCAGCTCTTCGATCACCAGATCCGGCCTCTCGCGTTCGATCAGCGGTATGATCTCCCGTGACGGCTTGAATCCGGACCGGGCGACATAGACCACTTCCCCGAAGCTTCGCGACAGATACTTGATCAGGCCTTCGGTGAAAGAATCGCCGATGAACATGATCTTATGCCGCGCCTGCGGACAGAACGTCCGCTGCATCGACATATCGTCGCCGACCGGCTCGGAAGCTGTCGCCGTGAAGGCACAGCGATCGGGTAGCATTGCCGACGTCCGCGTCGCCTCCCGCCGCGTCAGTCCTGCCATGCCGGCAAGATCGCCTGCATGCTCCGAAGCGACCGCAAACTGCGTCGTGTCGAGATCGATCACCGCCAGATTGGGCAGCGGCAGCGCAGCCATGATGCGGCGATAGCCGAGATAGGCACCCCAGTCGGTCCAGTGCGAGTCGTCCTTGAAGTACACCTGTCCATCCGCCTTGCCCTGCCGCAGCGTCGCGCGCAGATCGAGCACCGGCAGATGTTCCTTTTCGGCCATCGTCCCAACCTGATCGAGCTGCGACGGCGGATCGCGCCGTGACATGTAGGCCGGCATCTCCTCCCGGTAGATCGTGTGCTTGTCCGGCACCACGACGAACAGATACGGCCGGTTCGCGACCTGCAGCGGGCGCATCCGCAGCGCCAGAGCTCTGCGGGTGTTGTCGAGCTGCAGCGAACTCAGCGGGCGCTGATTGCGATACAGCTCGATCGAATTGTCGCCAGCGTAGAACAGCCAGTCGTCCTTGCCGAACACCACCTTGTCCGACGGCGAACGCCCCAGCATCACCGTGGTGAAGTTCGAATTCAGCCGCAGCAGCAGCTTCCGCAAGCCGAAATTGTCGTTGAAATACGCGTCGAACCGCTCCGGAAAGCTGTCCCACTCCGCAGCCGTGCGCGGCCATCCCGGAATCTGCGTCAGCGCGCGGTTCTCTCCGATGCTGATCTCGGCGTGCTTGAACGCCATCGCGATCAGCGACGTGAACGAGAATGCCATCACCAGGCCGACCAGGGCGCCGCTGTAGAGTCGCGCGCTGAATGAGGCTCGCTGCATCGCTAGAACCGGAAGTAGATGAACGGATTGTAGGTGCCGGCCGCGACCTGGCTGCCGGCGAGCAGGCCGATCGTCAACAGAACAATCAGCCTGCCGGCCATCATCACGGCGCCATCCTGTCCGATCTGCAGAGTGCGGACGTCGGCATCCACCCGCCCCTGACTCTGGTGGCGGCGCAATCGCCAATCCGCTGTCAGCGGACTAAACACCGCTGCGCTCGCGAGGCTCCCCATCACCAGGCAGATCACCACCAGCGGATCGATATCGCCAAGGAAATCGAGCGACCAACCCGCGCCGAAGCCGGCCATCGCCCTCAAATAGATGATCGCGTGCGAAAGATCCGTGGCGCGGAAGAACACCCACGCCAGCGACACCACGGCGAGTGTGTAGAGATGCCGCACCGGCCGCGGCATCCGCGCCAGCGCCGACGCCAATCCCAGCCGTTCGAAGATCAGGAACAGGCCGTGGATCAGCCCCCACACCACGAACGTCCAGTTGGCGCCGTGCCACAGACCGCACAGCAGGAACACCGTGGCGAGATTGATGTACACCCGCCACGGCGCGACGCGGTTGCCGCCCAGCGGGATGTAGAGATAGTCGCGCAGCCAATTCGACAGCGAGATGTGCCAGCGCCGCCAGAACTCCTGCAGTGACTGCGACAGATACGGATAGTTGAAATTCTCCAGGAAGGTGAAGCCGAACAGCCGCGCCAACCCGATCGCCATGTCCGAATAGGCCGAGAAATCGAGATAGATCTGCAAGGTATAGCAAAGCAAGCCGAGCCAGGCCGCGCCCGGGCTGAGATCGGCCGCCGGCAGCGCGAAGATACGGTCGGCGACCTCGCCGAGCGGATTGGCCAGCAGCATCTTCTTGCCGAAACCGGCGAGGAAACGCTCGATCCCGGAAGCCGCCAGTTCGAGCGTCACCGGCCGGCGCCGGAGCTGGTCGGAGATGTCGTGGTAGCGGATGATCGGGCCGGCGATCAGTTGCGGAAAGAATGCGATGTAGAGGGCAAAGTCGACCGGCCGCCGCTGTGCCCGGGCAACGCCGCGATAGACGTCGATCACGTAGGACAGCGCGTGGAAGGTGAAGAACGAAATCCCGAGCGGCAGATGCGGCGCCACCACGCTGACCGGCGCGATTCCCACCGTCTCAAGCAGCGCGTTGAGGTTCGTGATCAGGAATTCTGAATACTTGAACACCGCCAGCAGGCCGATGTTCAGCACCACAGCGGCGGCCACCACCAGCTTGCGCCGGCCCGGGTCCGTCAGGGCATCGAGCGCCAGCCCGAGCAGCCAGTTGCCGAAAATCGACCCCAGCATCACCAGCGCGAAGAACCGCTCGCCCCAGGCATAGAACACCAGACTGGCGACCAAGAGCACGCTGTTGCGAAGCGGCCGCGGCACGCTCCAGTAGACCAGGAGCAGCAGCGGCATGAACAGGAACAGGAACACAGGCGAACTGAACAGCATCAGGCCATCGCCCTCGCTTCCCAGTTCCTGCAGTCGCGCCTCGGCATCACCGCCCCGTCCTTTGGTGCGTCTTCTCCTTGCGCGACCGCCCCCGATTGTTCAAGGGCGCCTCTGTCCCCAGCGCAACGCGCTGTGCGGCGGTTGCCTATCGCCGTCCGTCCGTATAAGAGTTCGCCGCGTGGGGCCACGTGGCGGAGTGGTTACGCAACGGTCTGCAAAACCGTGTACACCAGTTCAATTCTGGTCGTGGCCTCCACTTTCCAATCAAACACTTAGCCGATCTTCCGGAGACTCGACGGGAACCTGCGTCGAGGCAAGCGTCGATGCGCGCGGAATCGTGTTGCGCACGCCCCCCGCACTCGACGATCTGTGGCGATGTGATCGCGTCCGGCGAGCGCCTGCCCGCTCACCCGCGCCGCTTGCGCCGCCAATCGCGCTTCTTCGGCTTCGGCGCCAAATCTGGCCGCTCGGCCTGCACCTGCTTGAACCGCGCCAGCATCCGGTCGAAAGCCGACAGCAAGACGGTCTCGATGTCTGGGCGATGCTCCAGCCGCGACAGCAGCATCGCGGCGGCTTCCAGCGTCGACAGCCCGTCGCGGCGCGGCTCCTTGCGCAGGCGGCCGTAACGCGACGGCGCCGCGGGATCGAGAATCACCCGCTGACATTTCAGCATCCAGGCGTTGCGCCACCACAGCGCCTTGGCTTGGCTCCAGGTGCCGTCCAGCAGCACCACGCCCTCGATCTCGTCGAGGATCATGTCCTGATACGGCTCGGGTTGCCCCTTGGCGTCGACCGCGAGGATCTCCCGCCCCTCGGCCAGTTCGGCCGCGCGGGCGGAGCCGAGATACAGCACCGCCCAGCGCGACGGATCATGCACGGTGCGGCCGAGCGCCTTGGACAGGCTCGGCCACGACAGCCCGATTCGGACCACGGCGTTCTTGAAATGCTGCGCGGTCAGCCGCGCGGTGCCGAGCGCACGGTCCTGCTCCTGCGGATGCTGCAGAATCAGAAGCTGAATCCGGCTGGGGATCGGCTCGACCGTGTCGCAAATGCACAGCGGCAGCGGCTTACCGCAGCGAGCACACTCCGGCTCCGGCGCGCCGCGCTCTGCGGCATGGGTGTCGTGTTCGGTCGTCATCTCGTCCCTACTCCGCCGGCACTGCGGCCGGCGCGCCGCGGCGCCAGCGCCGCTGCCGCACCCGGTCGATCAACAAATAGATTACCGGCGTCGTATACAACGTCAGCACCTGCGACACGAACAATCCGCCGATGATGGTGATGCCGAGTGGCCGCCGCAGCTCGGTGCCGGGGCCGACCGCGACCACCAGCGGAATCGCCGCGAACAGCGCCGCCAGCGTGGTCATCAGGATCGGCCGGAAACGCACGATGCAGGCCTCGAAGATCGCTTCGGCGGAAGACAGTCCGCGATCGCGTTCGGCCTCGAGCGCGAAGTCCACCATCATGATCCCGTTCTTCTTGACGATGCCGATCAACATGATGATGCCGACGAAGGCGATCACCGTCAGCTCGGTGCCGGTGACCAGCAGCGCCAGCAGCGCGCCGAGTCCCGCCGACGGCAGCGTCGAGATGATCGTCAGCGGATGCGCGAGGCTCTCGTAGAGCACGCCGAGCACGATGTACATCGCGATGAACGCCGCCAGGATCAGCAGCGGCTGCTTGTTCGAAGTAGCGCGGAAATCGCCGGCATTGCCGTCGAACGAACCGCGGATGCCTTCCGGCATATGCAGCTCGTCGACCGCCCGCTGAATGTTCCCGGTCGCCTCCTGCAGCGGCACGTCGGGCAGCGTGTTGAACGACACCGTGGTCGACGGCACGCCCTGGGTATGAGCGACCGCAAGCGCCGCCAGCCCGCGTTCGGCACGCACCACCGCCGACAGCGGCACCTGATCGCCGCTAGAACTGTCGACGTAGATCCGTTTCAGATCGGTCGGATCGGTCTGAAACTTCGGGTCGATCTCCAGCACCACCTGATACTGGTTGCGCTGGGTGTAGATCGTGGCGATCTGCCGCTGCGAGAACGCATTGTTGAGCGCGTTGTCGATGTCCTGAATCTTGACGCCGAGCCGGGCCGCCATGGTGCGGTCGATCGACAGCGTCAGTTGCAGTCCGCCGTCGTCCCGATCACTGGTGACGTCGGTGATCCCCTCGACGGTCTGCATTCTTTTGGCGACGATCGGCGCCCATTTCTGCAAGAGATCGAGATCCGGACTGCTCAGCGTGTACTGGTAGTTGGACTCGCTCGACCGGCCGCCGCCACGCAGATCCTGCGCCGCGAACATGAACAGCCTGATCCCGGCGACACGGCTGAGCTGTCGGCGCAGCCGATCGATCACCATCTGGGTGGTGATGCCCTCCCGTTCGGCGTTTGGCTTGAGGTTGATGAACATCGTGCCGCGGTTCGAGCCTCCGCCCCCCGGTCCGCCGCCCCCGAGCACCGAACCAACGCCCGCCACCGCCGGATCCGCCATCACGATGTCGGCGAGCTGTTCCTGCAGCTTGCGCATCGACTGAAACGAGATATCGGCGGACGCGCGGGTCGAACCGATGACGAAGCCCGAATCGTCGATCGGGAAGTATCCCTTCGGCACTTTGATATACAGCGTGACGGTGAGCGCGATGGTGGCGACGAACACCACCATCGTCACCCACGGCACCGCCAGCACCGCGCGCAGCGTCCAGGCATAGAAACCGACGATCCGACTCAGGGCGCCCTCGACCACACGATCGAACCAGTTCTGCTTCGGGGATTCCTCGGCGCGGATGTAATGCGCACAGATCATCGGTGTCACCGTCAGCGACACCACGGTCGAGACCACGATGGCGAAGGTCAGCGTCAGCGAGAACTCGCGCAGCAGCCGGCCGATCAACCCATCCATGAAGATCAGCGGCGCAAACGCGGCGACCAGCGACAGGCTGATCGACAGCACCGTAAATCCGATCTGCCGGGCTCCCTCCAGCGCTGCCGGCAGCGGCGCCATGCCGCGCTCGAGGTTGCGGTACATATTCTCGATCATCACGATGGCGTCGTCGACGACGAAGCCGACCGCGATCGCAAGCGCCATCAGCGACAGGTTGTTGATCGAAAACCCGCTGATCCACATGCCGGCGCAAGTGCCGGCCAGTGCCAACGGCACCGACACGCCGGCGGCGATGGTCGGCGTCAGCCTGCGCAAAAACAGAAGAACAACCACCATCACCAGGATCGCGGTCGCGAGCAGCGTCCATTGCATGTCATCGACGCTGGCCCGGATCGTGCCGGTGCGGTCGGCCAGCACCGAGATGTCGACGCCGGCCGGAATCCACTGCTTCAGCTCGGGCAGCAACGCCTTGACCCGGTCGATCGTCTCGATGACGTTAGCGTCGCCCTGCTTGGTGATCTGCATGATCACCGCCGGCTGCTTGTTGAACCAGGCGATGGTGCGGGCGTTGCGGGTCGCATCGCTGACGGCGGCGACGTCCGAGAGCCGCACCGTGCCGTTGGCGTCGCTCTTGATCACGATGCTGCGGAACTGCTCCGCGGTGCGCATCTGCGGATTGGTCGACAGCGTCTCGGTCAGCCGCGGCCCGTCGAACGAGCCGACCGGGCCGACCGGATTGGCGGCGACGATCGCGGCACGGACATCGTCGGTCGAGATGCCGGCATTGGAGAGCGCCACCGGATTGAGCGCAATCCGCACCGCGGGCTGGTCGGCACCGGACACCGTGACTTCGCCCACACCCGGCACCTGCGAAATCCGCTGCGCCAGCACCGTGTCGGCCACGTCGTAGATGGCGCTGGCCGGCATCGTCTTCGAGGTCAGCGCCAGGATGTAGACCGGCGCCGCCGCGGAGTTGAACTTGCGAAACTTAGGCAGTGTCGGCAGGTCGGTCGGCAGGTCGCTGACCGCGGCGTTGATCGCCGCCTGGACGTCGCGCGCGGCACTGTCGATGTTGCGGCCGATCGAGAACTGCAACTGAATCCGGGTGGTGCCCAGCGAACTCGTCGAGGTGATCTGGTCGAGGCCGGCGATCTCGCCGAGTCGACGCTCCAGCGGCGCCGCAACCGTCGCGGCCATCACCGACGGGGCTGCGCCGGGCCGCGACGCCTGCACCATGATCATCGGGAAATCGACGTTGGGCAGCGCCGCCACCGGCAGCACCGCATAAGCCACCATGCCGACCAAAAACAATCCGATTGCCAGCAGCGTCGTGCCGACCGGCCGCCGGATGAACGGGGCGGACATGGACGCCATCAGCGCGTCTCCCCGGCCAGTGGCGGGGACGGCGTCGCCGGCGGGACCGGTGGCAGCGCCCGTTCCAGCTTTCGATTGATCCGGTCGAGCGCCAGATAGATCACTGGCGTGGTGTACAGCGTCAGCAACTGGCTGAGCAGCAGACCGCCGATGATCGAGATGCCGAGCGGAAACCGCAGCTCTGAACCGGTGCCGCTTTCCACCGCGAGCGGCAGCGCGCCGAACAGCGCCGCC
Source organism: Rhodopseudomonas parapalustris (assembly GCF_053772255.1). Lineage (NCBI taxonomy): Bacteria > Pseudomonadati > Pseudomonadota > Alphaproteobacteria > Hyphomicrobiales > Nitrobacteraceae > Rhodopseudomonas > Rhodopseudomonas parapalustris. The sequence goes on from NZ_JAMKBZ010000006.1 coordinate 17,270, forward strand.
AGCGTCGTCATCATGATCGGCCGGAACCGAAGCCGGCAGGCCTCCACGATCGCCTCGTAGGACGACATCCCACGTCCTCGCTCGGCTTCGAGCGCGAAGTCGATCATCATGATGGCGTTCTTCTTGACGATGCCCATCAAGAGGATGATGCCGATCAGCCCGATCACCGACAGATCCTGGCCGAACAGCATCAAGGCAAGGATGGCGCCGACGCCGGCCGAAGGCAGCGTCGACAGGATGGTGATCGGGTGGATGTAGCTCTCGTACAGCACACCGAGCACGATGTAGATCGCGACGATCGCAGCCAGGATCAGCCACGGCTGGCCGTCGAGCGCCTTGGAGAACTCGGCGGCATCGCCGTAGAACACGCCGACGATGCTGCCCGGCATTCCGATCCGTTTCTCGATCGCCTTGATCTCGTTCAGCGCTTCGCCGAGCGAAGCATCAGGCGCGAGGTTGAAGCTCATCGCGACGGACGGGAACTGCGCCTGGTGCGAGATCGCCAGCGGCGCGATGGTGCGCTTCAACTCGGCGACCGCCGAGATCGGCACCTGGGCGCCCGCAGTACCGGGCACGTACAGCTTGGACAGGATCGACGGATCCTGCTGATAGATCGGCATTGCCTCGAGCACCACGCGGTACTGGTTGGCCTGACCGTAGATCGTCGAGATCTGCCGCTGCGCGAAGGCGTCGTTGAGCGTGTCGTTGACCGCTTGGATGCTGACGCCGAGCTGACCGGCACGCTCGCGGTTGACCGTGAGCGCGGCGCGCAAGCCGCCTTCCTGAGCCTCGGTCGAAACGTCGCGGAACAGCGGATCGCGGCGCAGCTCGCCGAGTAACCGATTGGCCCATTGCGACAGCAGCGCCGCGTCGGTCGCGGTCAGCGTGTACTGATATTGCGAGCGGCTGGATTGGGTGGAAATCTGCACGTCCTGGACGGCCTGGAAATACACCGTCATGCCGGGAATGCCGGCGACGCGCTGCTTCAGCCGTTCGATCACCTCGCCGACGTCGGATTTGCGGTCGCCACGCGGCTTCAGCGTCAGCACCAGCCGGCCGACATTCGGCGTGGGATTGACCGCTCCGGCACCGATCACCGAGACCACGCCGACGACGTCGAGATCGGCTTCGATCGCCTTGGCGGTCTCGATCTGCCGCGCTTTCATCTCGGCGAACGAGACCGCCGGCCCCGCTTCCGTCACCGCAGTGATCGAGGCGGTGTCCTGCAACGGCAGAAATCCCTTCGGCGCGATCACATACAGTACCAGCGTCGCCGCGATGGTCAGGAACGTCACCACCAGCGTGGCGCGCTGATGCTTCAGCACCCATAGCAGGCTGCGGTGATAGGCCTCGGCGCCGCGGTCGATCCAGGCCGTGATGGTGGCAAGCCCGGGCACCTGCCGCTCCTCGCGGGCGTGCTTGAGCAGCCGCGAGCACATCATCGGCGTCAGCGTCAACGATACGATCGCGGATGTCACGACGGCGATCGTCAGTGTCAGCGCGAATTCGCGGAACATCCGCCCGACCAGTCCCGACATGAACAGCAGCGGGATGAACACAGCGATCAGCGACATGGTCAGCGAGATCACGGTGAAGCCGATCTCGCTGGCCCCTTTCAGGGCCGCCTGCATCGGGCTTTCGCCGTCCTCCATGTGGCGGACGATGTTCTCGATCATCACGATGGCGTCGTCGACCACGAAGCCGGTGCCGATCGTCAGTGCCATCAGCGACAGGTTGTCGAGGCTGAAGCCCATGAAATACATCACGCCGAAGCTGGTGATCAGCGACAACGGCAACGCCACGCCGGCAATGATCGTCGCGCGCATCGAACGCAGGAACAGCAGAACCACCAGTGTCACCAGCACGACGCTGAGCAGCAGCGTGAACTGGACGTCGTGAACCGAGGCGCGGATCGTCTCGGTGCGGTCGCTGACCACGGTGAGCTTGACGCCGGCCGGCACCAGTCGCTGAATCCGCGGGATTTCGGCGCGGATGCCCTTGACGACATCAATGACGTTGGCGCCAGGCTGACGCTGAATGTCCAGGATCACCGAAGGCGCGCCTTGGTACCAGGCGCCGGTCCGTTCGTTCTCCAGCCCGTCGACGATCTGCGCGACGTCGCCGATCGTCACCGGCGAGCCGTTGCGATAGGCGACGATGATCGGCCGGTAAGCGTCGGCCGCGGCAATCTGGTCGTTGGCGGCGATGGTGTAGGCCTGCTGCGCGCCGTCGAGCGAGCCTTTCGGCCCCGACACGTTGGCGTTGGCGATCGCGGTGCGCAAATCCTCCATTGAGATGCCGTAGGCGGCGAGCCGCGCGAGATCGGCCTGCACCCGCACGGCGGGCTTCAGACCACCGAGCACCGAGACCCGGCCGACGCCTGAGATCTGCGCCAGCCGCTGCGCCATCAGCGTGTCCGCAAGATCGCTCATGTTGCGCAGCGACACCGTGTTCGACGTCAGCGCCAGCGTCATCACCGGGGCGTCCGCCGGGTTCACTTTGGCGTAGACCGGCGGATACGGCAGATTCTTGGGCAGGATGCCGGCCGCCGCGTTGATCGCCGCCTGCACGTCCTGGGTGGCTCCGTCGATGTCGCGGTTGAGGTCGAACTGCAGCGACACCTGGCTGACGCCGAACGACGAGGTCGAGGTCATCGCGGTCAGTGACGGAATTTGGCCGAGCTGCCGCTCCAAAGGTGCGGTGATCAGCGACGCCACGACGTCGGGGCTCGCGCCCGGCAATTGCGTCGTCACCTGCACGGTCGGAAAGTCGACCTGCGGCAGCGCCGACACCGGAAGTGCGATATAGCCGAGCAGACCGCCGATCATCAGCGCCACGCCGAGCAGCGAGGTCGCGATCGGACGGCGGATGAACGGCTCGGATACGCCCATAAAACTCACCTCAGCGTTGCGTACTGACGTCTCGCACTCTGATGTCCGCCGCCGCTGCGCGGACAGTGTCAGGGCGTCTTAGGGCCGCCAGACGACGACTCGCCGGACGCCGGCGCCTGCTGCCCGGCCTCCCCGCGGGAACGCTTGCCGCGCCCCTCGCCGGCTTCTCCGCCGCCCTGGCCCTGAGCACCGTGCGAACCCCGGCGACGTTTCTGCGGAGCGAGATCGGCGGTCGGAACTTGGCTGGCGTCTCCGATCGTCACCTTGGCGCCTTCCGCCAGGTTGGCAAAGCCGGTAGTGACCACCCGCTCGGCCGGCGTCAGTCCATCCGCGACCACGGCCTCGGTTTCGTTCTGCTGCGTCACCTTCACCGGGCGGGCGTGAACGATGTTGTCTTCGCCGATGACATAGCTGAACGTGCCGGCCGGCCCGCGCTGCACCGCTGAGACCGGCACCACGATCGCCTGCTTCAAGGTGTCGACCTTGAGTCGGACGTTGACGAACTGGCCGGGCCAGAGCTGCAGCTTGGCGTTGGGAAATTCGGCCTTCAGCTTCACCGTGCCTGTGGTCTGGTCGACTTGGTTGTCGATGCCTTTCAAGGTACCGGTATCGACCACGGTGACGCCATCGTTGCCGAACACGTCGACCCGCAGCGGCGCCTCGGCGGCCGCAGTATTGACCCGCACGATCTGCTGCTGCGGCAGGCTGAACTGCACGCCGATCGGGTTCAACTGCGTCAGCACCACGATGCCGGTGGTGTCCGAGGCGTGGACGATATTGCCCTTGTCGACCTGCCGCAGACCGGCGCGGCCGGAGATCGGCGCCACCACCTTGGTGTAGCTCAGTGTCGCCGCGGCGTTGTCGATCGCCGCCTGATCGGAGCGTACCTGCGCCTCGAGCTGCGCAACGGTCGCCTTCTGGGTGTCGGCCTGCTGTTTGGAGCCGGCATTGGAGGCGGCGAGCTGCTGATAGCGCGTCAGATCGATTTTTGCGTTGGCGAGCTGCGCCTCGTCCTGCGCCTTCTTGGCGACCGCCTGATCGTATTGCGCCTGATAGATCGCCGGATCGATCTCCGCCAGCACATCGCCGGCCTTGACGTCCTGACCTTCGGTGAAGTTCACCGAGATCAGCTTGCCGTCGACCTGGGCACGCACCGTGACATTCGCGAGCGCTTTGACGGTGCCGACGCCATCGAGATACACCGGCACATCTTCGACCTTCGGCGTCGCGGCCAGTACAGGCACCGAAAGATCGATCGGCATCCGGCGCTCCGCCTGCTTGGTCTGCATCGCCCGCCAGGCGACGAAGCCGAAACCGCCGAGAATCAAGACCATCAGCAGCAGCGAGACGCTACGGCGGCGCAGCCGCGCGCCCCATCCGTTGCGTCCGGCCCCGGACGTGTCTTTCGCATCCGGCTTAAAGAGCATCGGCCGTTCTTTCCATCTTTGGCTCCCAGCCGCCCCCGAGCGCCTGAAACAGACTGACGATCGCCTGGAACCGCGCAAGACGCGTCTGGATCAGCGCGTCCTCGGCCTGGAATAACGTCGCCTGGGTATTCAGCACCGTGACGATGTCACTGGTGCCGGCACGAAGCTGCTGCTCGGCGAGATCGAACGCGCGCCGCGACGCCGTCACCACATCGCGCTGCAGCCGCAGCCGCTCGGTATTTTGCTTGATCGACTCCAGCGCGTTGTCGACGTCGGCGAACGCCGACACCACGGTCTTTCGATAGGTCTGCAGCATCTCTTCCTGCTGCGCCCGCGTGAGGTCGAAATTGCCCTGGATGCGGCCACCGTCGAAGATCGGCTGAGTGAGCCCTGCGGCAATGTTGGAGAACGTCGCTTGCGGCGTGAACAACGACGCCAGCGCTGCGCTCTGATAGCCGCCCTGCGCGGTGAGCTGAATGGTCGGGAAGAACTGCGCCCGTGCACTGCCGACATTGGCGGTCGCCGAGGCGAGCTGCGCCTCCTGGCGGCGGATGTCTGGCCGCTGGGTCAGAAGATCGGACGGCAACCCGGGCGTTACCCGCGGCGACGACAGCCGTGTCAGCGAGCCGCCGGCGATCTTCACGCCCTCCGGGGGACGTGCCACCAGCGTTGCCAGTGCATTGACGTTCTGCGCCAGCGTCAGCCGCAGCGGCGGCAGCGCGGCGCGCTGGTTCGCCAGCACGCTCTCCTGCTGGGCCAAGTCCAGATCAGTTCCGGTGCCGGCCTTGAGGCGTTGCTTGATCGCATCCAGAATCCGGCTGGCGTTCTTGATGTTGTTTTCGGCGGTGCGAATCCGGTCCTGCGCCGCGAGCACCTGGAAATAAGCGTTGGCGACACTGGCCATCGTGGTCAGCATCACCGTGTCGCGGTCGAACCGGTTGGCGGTGGCGGTCTCCTCGGCCGCGAGCGCAGCGTCGTGGTTCTTGCCCCAGAAGTCGATCTCGTAGGAGGCGCTGAGCGACGACGAATAGGTGCTGTAGCGGCGTCCGGCGATCGTGGTGTTGGAGATGTTCGAACCGGAGGTCTTGACCTGGCTGCCATTGCCGCTGCCGCTCAGGCTCGGCAACAGCGCTGCGCCAGTGATCCGCGCCTGTGCGTCCGTCTGGCGAATCCGCGCGACGGCGGCGGCGACGTCGAGATTAACGGTCTGTGCCTCCTCCATCAGTTGCGTCAGCTCGGCCGACCGGAAGCCGCGCCACCAATCCAGCGCCGGCGGTTTCTCGACTGTGGCTCGTGACGCCGCCTTGTAGCGATTCGGCAGGTCGAGCGCCGGATCCGGCAGGTCCTGGGTCAGGATGCAGCCGCCACACGCAGCGACCAACGCCGAGGCCACCACGAGGCGGGCTCCGCGACCAAGGTAGCGAAGTGTGGTGCTCATGCTGGGCGCAGTCCATCTCCCGGCGCGGCGTAACGCCGCGCACGCCGCGCCATGAACGGTTTCGGCGCACGATGTTCTCTGCCAGTCACTTGCAACTCGATCTCGGAAAACTGCGGTTTGAAAGCCAAGTGCCATTGTAACTGGCGGAAACGCTGGCGCACAGGCCCGTCATTGCTGCGTTCGGTGACAAGTTGTTTCCGCAGCGCGAGCGTCTCCACCATCTGCCAGTGACGTTTCTCCCGATTCCATCGGTGTTCCATCGACTTGACGCCCTCACCGAATGCGGCAAATCTTACGAAGATTTCATCTGGTGATACGGCCGTCCGAGGAAGATTCCCTGCCCGCCCTTCGATTTTTTTCGCTGCCGGACGTGCTGAAACTCTCGCTCTTCGATGCCGTAGCTCGGTCGCCGGTGGGCTAGAGGGGGCTTGGAATGCGCGTCGCTATCGTCGGAACGGGAATTGCGGGAAATGCCGCCGCATGGGCGCTGTCGCAGCGCTATCCTGTCACGGTCTACGAGCGCGAACTGCGCGCGGGAGGCCACAGCCACACGGTTACGGTCGACTACGACGGCACCGCCATTCCCGTCGACATCGGCTTCATCGTCTACAACCAGCTCAACTATCCCGACCTCACCGCGATGTTCGCGCATCTCGGCGTCGAGACCGTGGAAAGCTGCATGAGCTTTTCAGTCAGCGCCGACGCTGGACGATTCGAATGGAAGGGCGGCGGCTCGAACTGGCTCGAAACCGCGGACGGCCTGTTCGCGCAGCGCCGAAACCTGCTGTCGCCGTCGTACCTGCGGATGCTGCGGCACATCCTCGTCTTCAACGAACAGAGCGTCGAAGACTTCAAGACGGGCGCCCTCGATGGACTCTCGCTCGGCGACTATTTCAAGAAACGGAAATTCGCGCCGCGGCTATTGACCGACTATCTGGCGCCGATGGGCGCGGCGATCTGGTCGGCTCCGGCATCCGAGATTCTCGACTTCCCGGCCGAGAATTTCGTCGCCTTCTTCAACAACCATCGGCTGTTGCACTACGAGCGCCCGATCTGGCGCACAGTGAAAGGCGGCAGCGCCCGCTATGTTGAGAAGCTGACCAGCGCCTTCAAGGACGACATGCGGCTTGGCGCCGCGGTAACCGCGATCGAGCGCTCGGCGAAGGGCGTGATCGTCCGCGACAGCCTCGGTGGCGTCGGAATCTACGATCACGTCGTGATCGGCGCGCACAGCGATCAGGCGCTTGCGATGCTCGCCGACGCCAGCGACATCGAGCGCGACGTTCTCGGCAGCATCGGCTATGCACCGAACATGGTGTACCTGCACCGCGATCCGCGGTTGATGCCGAAGCGCAAGCGGGCCTGGGCATCGTGGAACTTCCTGCGCTGGCAGCGCGAGGGATCCCCGGTCAACGACGTCGCGGTCACCTACTGGATGAACCGGCTGCAGGGCATCGACGCCGACAAGCCCCTCTTCGTCAGCCTCAATCCGCCGTTCGAGCCGGCACCGGAGCTGACCTTCGGCCGCTATGCCTGCGATCATCCGCAATATACTGCCAGAGCGTTCGCGGCGCAGCGCCGCGTCGGCGAGATTCAAGGCCATCGCAACACCTGGTTCTGCGGTGCCTGGACCGGTTACGGCTTCCACGAAGACGGTCTTCGGTCAGGACTCGCGGTCGCCGAACATCTCGGAGCACCGGTGCCGTGGCGCGGCCCGCCGTCGGAATTCCGCGAAGCAGCCGAATAGCCATGGCTCCCCTCGCCGCGCCCGCTTCCTCCGAACCCGTCGCTCCGCCCGCAGCGGCCGCATCGCTGTATATCGGCGATGTGATGCATGCGCGGCTGAAGCCGCTCGGCCATCGCTTCCAGTACCGGGTGATGTCGCTGCTGATCGACCTCGATCGGCTCGACGAGGCGGATCGGATGTCGCCGCTGTTCGGCGTCAACCGGCGTGCGCTGTACAGCTTCCGCGAGATCGATCACGGCCCGCGAGACGGGTCGTCGCTGCGCGCTTACGCCCAGGCTAGTGGCGCCGCGCAAGGCGTCGATCTCAGCGGCGGCCGGGTGCTGCTGCTGACCTACCCGCGAATCGTCGGCTACACCTTCAATCCGCTGTCGGTCTATTTCGGATACGATGCCTCCGGTGCGCTGGCGCTGGTGATCTACGAAGTCCGCAACACCTTCGGCGACATCCATCCTTACGTGATGCCGGTGCGCTCCGGGGAGCTCGGCCCGGCCGGTCTGCGGCAGGAGCAGGACAAGCTGTTCTACGTCTCGCCCTTCATCGAGATGGCGATGCGCTATCACTTTCGCATCGTGCCTCCCGGAGACATCGTGCGCCTGCGGATTCTCGAGACCGACGCCGAAGGTCCGCTGCTCTCAGCCACCTTTGCGGGCACGCGCCGCGCGTTGTCGACGGCGTCGCTGCTGCGAGCATTCCTGTCGCTACCGATGATGACGTTCAAAGTGATCGCGGCGATTCATTGGGAAGCGCTGCGACTGTGGATCAAGGGCGCCAAGCTCGTTCCACGTCCTGCGTCACCGCCACCCCCGCCTGGCTTTGCAGCCAGCAAGCGCGATGCTTATACTCCATGAACGGTGAGCCCGGCGTTGCATCGTTTAGCTGGGCGCGAACGATGGAACGGAAATGTCCGAGTTAGTAGCGCTGACCCCCGACAACGTCGACGCCCGCGTGGCCGATCTGCCGCGGGTGGTGCGGATGGCGCTGGCGTTCGGCGCGCGGCTGCAGCGCGGAACGCTCGACGTCACGTTGCCCGACGGCCGCCGCTTCCGCCTCGGCGGTGCCGAGCCTGGACCTTCGGCCGAGATGCGGCTGCACAGCTACGGCTTCGCTTCACGGCTGATCAATGGCGGCGACATCGGCATCGCCGAAGCCTATTTGAACCGCGAGTGGGACACGCCCGATCTCACCCAGTTCCTGTATCTGTTCTGCGTCAATCACGAGCTGATCCAGGCGATGCTTGCCGACAATCCGCTGATGCGGTTCGTGCAGATGGTCCGGCACTGGTTCAACCGCAACACCAAGCGGCAGGCGAAACGCAACATCTACGCCCATTACGATATCGGCAATGAATTCTATTCCGCCTGGCTCGATCCGAGCATGACCTACTCGTCGGCGCTGTTCGAGGATCACACCCACGATCTGACCGCGGCGCAGATCAACAAATATCAACGGCTCGCCGAAGCGATCGACCTGAGGCCGGGACAGTCGGTGCTGGAGATCGGTTGCGGCTGGGGCGGGTTCGCGGAATACGCCGCGAAGACCTTCGACGTCCGCATCGTCGGGCTGACGATCAGCCGGGAGCAGCGTGATTTCGCACAGCAGCGGATGTTCGAAGCCGGCCTCGCCGACAAGGTCGAGATCAAGCTGCAGGATTACCGCGACGAACGCGGTCGCTACGACCGGATCGCCTCGATCGAGATGATCGAAGCCGTCGGAGAAGAATTCTGGCCGAACTATTTCTCACAGTTGCGCGATCGGCTGATGCCGGGCGGCCTCGTCGGGATCCAGGCCATCACCATCCAGGACCGCTTCTTCCAGGCCTATCGCCGCGAGGTCGATTTCATCCAGCGCTACGTGTTCCCGGGCGGAATGCTGCCCTCCCCGAGCGTGCTCAAGTCGCTCGGCGAGACGTTCGGTGTGCCTGTCATTGGCGAGCGGGTGTTTGGAGAAGATTATGCCAAGACACTCGCGACCTGGAGGGACAATTTCCGCGCTGCCTGGCCGAGCCTGACCTCGCAGGGATTCGACGAGCGCTTCCGGCGGTTGTGGGAATACTACCTGTCGTATTGCGAAGCCGGATTCCTGTCCGGCAATATCGACGTCCGCCAGGTGGTTTTCGCGAAGGTCGGCTGATCCGGCTCGCCTCACGTCGCCGCGATTGCTTCATGCGGAAGCATGCGTGCCTTGTCTCGCGCCGTCCGGTCTCCTAACTTGAGGGCCCGCAACGCCACCAGCCGGACAGCATGAGCATCAAGAACGACGTCGTCGACGCCATCGGCAACACGCCCCTTATCAAATTGAAGCGCGCGTCGGAGTCGACCGACTGCACCATTCTCGGCAAGGCCGAGTTCATGAATCCGGGCCAGTCGGTGAAGGATCGGGCCGCGCTGTTCATCATCCAGGATGCGGTGAAACGTGGCGCGCTGCGCCCAGGCGGCGTCGTGGTCGAAGGCACCGCCGGCAACACTGGCATCGGGCTTGCCCTGGTCGCCAATGCGCTCGGCTTTCGGACGGTGATCGTGATCCCGAACACGCAGAGCCAGGAAAAGAAGGACATGCTGCGGCTGTGCGGCGCCGAGCTGATCGAGGTGCCGGCGGTTCCTTACGCCAATCCCAACAATTACGTGAAACTGTCCGGCCGCCTCGCCGCGCAGCTCGCCGAGACCGAACCGAACGGCGCGATTTGGGCCAACCAGTTCGACAATGTCGCCAACCGTCAGGCTCACATCGAGACCACCGCGCCGGAGATCTGGCGGCAGACCGACAGCAAGGTCGACGGCTTCGTCGCCGCGGTCGGCTCGGGCGGCACGCTGGCCGGCGTCTCGATCGGCCTCAAGCAGTTCAATCCGAAGGTCCGCGCCGTGCTCGCCGACCCGATGGGCTCGGCCCTGTACAATTACTACAAGAACGGCGCGCTGAAGTCCGAAGGGTCGTCGATCACCGAAGGCATCGGCCAGGGCCGCGTCACCGCCAATCTCGAAGGCGCACAGATCGACGATGCCTATCGGATCCCCGACGACGAAGCAGTGCCGCTGATCTACGATCTGCTCGAGCACGAAGGCCTGTGCCTCGGTGGCTCGAGCGGCATCAACGTCGCCGGCGCGATCCGGCTGGCCAAGGATCTCGGCCCCGGCCACACCATCGTGACCATCCTTTGCGACTACGGCAGCCGCTACCAATCCAAGCTGTTCAACCCGGACTTCATGCGAGCCAAGAATTTGCCGGTACCGGATTGGATGGAGACGAAGAGCACGATCCAGGTGCCGTTCGAGCAGGCATAAGCGGAGCAATGGCTGGCGGCGCGGCAAAACACTGAGCCAACGTTAACCCGCTGCCAACCGTGCTTGCACGGCGCGCTCAGCATTAAACTGAAACTTCATGGCAGTGGCCGACCCTTGCGCAAAACAAGGAGCGCGTCGGCTCATGTCAGAATTCCGATCCTTCGGCGCCACCCTCGTGGCGGCGGTCGCAGTGCTATTCGTATCAGATGCGCTGTTCGGCGACGGTGCCTACCGTTTCGACCGGTCGCTGTACGACAGCGCGCTGTATGCCCCGCACGCAGCTCCCGCCCCCGCGGCGGCGAGTGGCTTCGACGAGGCGATGACGCCTGCCGATAGGGTCCGCGAGACGTTCAGCCAGTTCACCGTGACCAGCGTCAAGCGCTACTCGTCGCGCGCGACCATCATCAGATAGCGTTCCGAGCGTTCGACGTCAGCGCAAGATTTGGCTGAGGAACAGCTTGGTACGCGCGTGCTGCGGATTGGCGAAGAACTGTTCCGGCTCGTTCGCCTCGATGATCTGACCGGCATCCATGAACACGACGCGATCGGCGACTTCGCGGGCGAAGCCCATCTCGTGCGTCACCACCAGCATGGTCATGCCCTCTTCGGCGAGGTCGACCATGGTGTCGAGCACCTCCTTGACCATCTCGGGGTCGAGCGCCGAGGTCGGCTCGTCGAACAGCATCACTTTTGGGTTCATCGACAGCGCCCGCGCGATCGCCACGCGCTGCTGCTGCCCACCTGAAATCTGGCCCGGATACTTGTCCGCCTTGTCCGGAATCCTCACCCGCTCCAGGAATTTCATCGCGGTGGCTTCGGCGTCTTTCTTCGGGATGTTGCGCACCCAGATCGGCGCCAGCGTGCAGTTCTCCAGCACGGTGAGATGCGGAAACAGGTTGAAGCTCTGGAACACCATCCCGACTTCGCGGCGGATGGCATCGACATGCTTCAGGCTCGGCCCGAGATCGATGCCGTCGACCACAATGTCGCCTTCCTGAAACTCCTCGAGCGCATTAATGCAGCGGATCAGCGTCGACTTGCCCGAGCCCGAAGGCCCGCAGATCACGATCCGCTCACCGCGCGCGACCTCGAGGTTGATGTCGCGCAGCACATGGAACTCGCCGTACCATTTGTTCAGGCCCGCGATCGAGACGATCGGATTATCAGCCATCAATCGATCCTTCCGTCAGGTCCGCCGGTGCGCGTTGAGCCGGTGTTCGACCGACAGCGAATAGCGCGACATGCCGAAGCAGAACACGAAATAGATCAGCCCGGTAAAGGCGAAGCCGGTGAACAGCGTCGTCGGGGTCGACCACGTCGGGTCGGCGAAGGCGGCACGAAGCTGACCGAGCAGATCGAACAGCGCCACGATCGACACCAGCGACGTGTCCTTGAACAGCGCAATGAAGCTGTTGACGAGGCCGGGAATGACATGGCGCAGCGCCTGCGGCAGCACGATCAGCCCGGTGGTCTTCCAATAGGACAGCCCGAGCGCGCTCGCCGCTTCCGCCTGCCCGCGCGGGATCGCGTTCAGGCCGCCGCGAATGACCTCGGCATTATAGGCACCGGCGAACAGCGCGATGCCGATCAGCACCCGCATCAGATTGTCGATTGTAAAATTGCCCGGCAGGAACAGCGGCAGCATGTAGGTGGCGAAGAACATCACCGTGATCAGCGGCACGCCGCGCCAGAACTCGATGAAGGCGACCGAGAAGATCCGGATCAGCGGAATCGTCGATCGTCGGCCGAGCGCGAGCACAATCCCGATCGGCATCGAGGCGACAATACCGGTCACCGACACCACCAACGTGACCAGGAGGCCACCCCACATCCGGGTGTCGACGATCGGCAGGCCGCCACGGTCGAGTCGCAATACAGCGATCGTCACAGCGATGCCGGCGAAGGTCCCGACCGTGGTGGCCAGCGCCCGCCAGCCGTTGCGCACACCGGTCAGCAAGAAGACCAACGCGGTGACCGCCACTGCGGTGATCGCAAGATCGAGCCACAACGGCTGCGACGAGGACTGAATCCAATCGCGCAGCGCCACCAGAGGCCAGCTCAGCCAGCCCAGCACGAAGCCGATGCCAAGCAGTCCCCGACCGATCCCCCCGCCGATCGCTCCGCCGCCGGCGAGCTTGCGTCCGGCGCTCCCGACGCTGTCAGCCAAGCCGCTTGCCAGATCGGCGCTCCAGGTCACCCCGAAGCCTTCCAGACCGCCGCCGTGGAGGAGAAAAAACGCGAGCACCGGGAACGCGACGAAGAACAAGCCCGCGTTCAGCGTCTTGGCCGGCGCGCGCGGGATCAACAGCGGCAGCAGCAGCAGCGCGCCGAGCGCGAAGACCAGATCCACCCGCCAGCGCTCCGGCGTCGGATAGAAGCCGTAGATGAATTGCGAGAACTTGGCATGGACGAACGGCCAGCAGGCACCGACCGGATGGCCGGCCTTGTCGGCCAGGCAGTCGGTGCGGTTCGAGCCGGTCCACACCGCGTCGACCAACAGGAACTTCACCGTCGGCACCACGGTGAAATACAGCAGCAGCGCCCCAACGATCGTCAGCAGGATGTTGGTCGGCGAGTTGAACAGCCGCTGCTGCATCAGCCCAATCACGCCGGGCCGATGCACCGGCGGCGGCCGCTGCGGCACCATCTCGCCGCGCACGAACACAGGAGTCACGGACCCGAGCTCGCTCATGCGCCCATGCTCCGGTTGATCCGCCACGAGTACAGGCTCATCAGGGCGCTGGTGACCAGCGAAATCAGCAGGTACACGCCCATCGTGATCGCGATCACCTCGATCGCCTGCCCGGTCTGGCTCAGCGTGGTGCCGGCGAACACCGAGAACAGGTCGGGATAGCCGATCGCAACAGCGAGCGATGAGTTCTTGGTGAGGTTGAGATACTGGTTGGTGAGCGGCGGCAAGATCACCCGCAGCGCCTGCGGGATCACGATCAACCGTAGCGTCTGGCCGCGCGACAGGCCGAGCGAGGCACCCGCCTCCATCTGCCCCTTGTGCACAGACAGAATCCCGGCGCGAACGACTTCAGCGATAAACGCGGCCGTGTAGGTCGACAGCGCCAGCGTCAGCGCCGCAAATTCCGGCGCCAGTCGCGCCCCGCCGACGAAATTGAAGCCGCGCAGCACCGGCAATTCCAGCGAGAACGGCTTGCCGAAAATCAGGAACGCGATCAGCGGCAACCCGATCAGCAGACCGAGGACGTATGGCCACACCCGCATCGGCTTGCCGGTCGCGAACAGCCGGCGCCGGGCGAACAGCGGTAACCCAATAGCTACGGCAACCGCAATCAGCAGAGCGACGAGGAAGCCGTCGAGCCCTGCCTCGCCGACCAGCCGCGGCACGACGATCCCGCGATTGGACAGGAAGAAGCTGTCCATCACCGAAACGCTCTGTCGTGGTGACGGCAGCGCTCCGAGTACGGCGAGATACCAGAACAGGATCTGGAACAGCAGCGGCAGGTTGCGAACGATCTCGACGTAGCCGCCACCGATCCGCGAGATCAGCCAATTCGGAGACAACCGAGCGAGCGCGACCGCAAACCCGATGATCGTGGCGAAGAAAATGCCGACGACCGACACCACCAGCGTATTGACGAGGCCGACCAGAAACACCCGGGTGTAGCTATCGGACTCCTGATACGGGATCAGCGTCTGACTGACGCCGAAGCCCGCAGTCTGCGACATGAAGCCGAATCCGGAGGCGATCCGCTGATTGGCGAGATTGTCGCGGGCATTGTCGAAGATCTCGTAGCCGATCCAGAACAGCGCCGCGACGAACAGCACCTGCGCGATCAGCCCCTTCCAGCCGGAGCGACCGCCCAGCACCCGCCGCAGTTTCGCGACGAGCTGCGGCGGCGGTGGGCGGGCGTCGATCGCCATCGGCGCGGGTCTTTGCGCGGTCAGCGGATCGGTGGGGCGTACATGATACCGCCCTTATTCCACAGCTTATTGAGACCGCGCGCGATCTCCAGCTTCGAACCGGTTCCCACATTACGCTCGAACGACTCGCCGTAGTTGCCGGTCGCCTTGACGATGCGGGACACCCAATCCTTGGTCAGGCCGAGCTGTTCACCGAGATTGCCGTCGGTGCCGAACACCCGCTTCAGCTCCGGTTTGTCTGACTTGGCCATCTCGTCGACGTTCTTCTGGGTAATGCCGAGCTCCTCGGCATTGATCATCGCGAACAGCGTCCACTTGACGATATCGAACCACTGATCGTCGCCGTGGCGGACCAGAGGCCCCAGCGGCTCCTTGGAGATCACTTCCGGAAGCACGATGTGATCCGCCGGCGTCGCCAGCTTCAGGCGCTGGGCATAGAGCTGCGAGACGTCTGAGGTGAACACGTCGCAGCGGCCGGATTCATAGGCCTTGACCGCTTCGTCGGCGTTGGCGAAGGCGATCACCTCGTACTTCATGTTGTTGCCCTTGAAATAGTCGGCAACGTTCTGCTCGTTGGTGGTGCCGGTCTGGACGCAGATCGAGGCGCCGTTCAGTTCCAGCGCCGAATTCACCTTGAGCGCCTTCTTGGCCATGAAGCCCTGGCCATCGTAATAACTGATGCCGGTGAAGTTGACGCCGAGAGAAGTGTCGCGCGACAGCGTCCAGGTGGTATTGCGCGACAGCACGTCGATTTCGCCCGATTGCAGCGCGGTGAAGCGGTCCTTGGCCGACAGCGGCACGAACTTCACCTTGCTCGGATCGTCGAAAATCGCGGCGGCGATGGCGCGGCAAACATCGACGTCGAGGCCGGTCCAATTGCCTTTGTCGTCGGGTGCCGAAAAACCGGGCAGACCCTGACTGACGCCGCACGACAACATGCCGCGATCCTTGACCGTCTTCAGTGTCTGCGCGCCCGCCGACGATACCGAGAATACGGCGGCGGCTGCGAGGGCGGCAACGAGCGATACACGTTTCATGCAATGACCTTTCAAGGGATGTCCTGGCCGCTTCAATCGGCTCCGTGGGCGATGCGTTCCGATTGGATCCGCCGTTCGATCGCCCGAAGGCCCGCGCGCGGCAGCCGTTGTCCGGCACCGTGCTGCAAAAACTCTCGCCCTGCAATTCGCGAGCCTCTCAGCACGGCCGTCCAGACAGACCGATATGCATCACAGAACGAGTTGCGCGTCGGGTCAAGGGGTTGACGGCCGTCTTCCAGAAGCTGCTATTACACCCATTCGTCGAAGTAGCCGAAACACACGCGCCCGCGCTGTCACATTCGGCCCAACCATCAGCGAGCCTTCATGGTCTCTTCCGACTCCAGCGGGGCGCCCGCGCCGCTCAGCACGCAGACCCGTCTCGTCACCGCGGGCCGCGACACAACGGCACAGAAGGGCTTCGTCAATCCGCCGGTCGTGCACGGCTCGACGGTGCTGTACCCGACCGCAGCCGACCTGCACGCCCATCGTGGCGAGTACTCCTACGGACGGCACGGCACCCCGACTACCAAGGCCTTGCAGCAGGCGCTGATGGCACTGGAAGGCGAACAGTGCGCCGGCGTCGGCATCACCCCCTCGGGCGTGTCTGCGATCTCGACCGCCCTGCTCGCGGTCGTCAAGGCCGGCGACCATGTGCTGGTTTGTGACAACGCCTACCGCCCGACCCGGCTGTTCTGCGATCAGATGCTGAAGCGTCTGGGCGTCGAGACCAGTTATTTCGATCCGCTGATCGGGGCCGGCATCTCCGCGCATTTCCGCCCCAACACGGTGGCCGTCGTGGTCGAAGCGCCCGGCTCGCAGTCGTTCGAGATGCCGGATATCCCCGCGATCGCCGCGGTCGCCAAACAGCACGGCGCGCTTGTGATCGACGACAACACTTGGGCAACGCCGCTGTATCATCGTTCGCTGGAACAAGGCGTCGACATCTCGATCCAGGCTGCGACCAAGTATATCGGCGGCCATTCCGACATCATGTTCGGCACCATCTCGGCCAACGCCGCGGCCTGGCCGAAGGTGTCGGAAGCGATCCGGCTGCTCGGCGTCTGCGCCGGACCGGACGACGTTTTCCTGGCGCTGCGTGGCCTGCGCACGCTGGAGGTGCGGCTCGCCCGGCACTATCAGGCAGGCCTCGAGATGGCGCGCTGGCTCGCCGCGCGCCCCGAAGTGCAGCGGGTGCTGCATCCGGGTCTCGAGAGCGATCCGGGCCATGCGATCTGGAAACGCGACTTCACCGGTGCCTCCGGACTGTTCTCGATCGTGCTGCAGGACGCACCGCAGGCGGCCGTCGATGCCCTGCTCGATACCGTCACCTTGTTCGGAATGGGCTATTCCTGGGGCGGCTTCGAAAGCCTTGTGATCCCGTTCGACTGCGCGTCGTACCGAACCGCGACGACTTGGAACCCAGGCGGCCCGGCGCTGCGGCTGCATATCGGGCTGGAATCGACCGACGATCTGAAGGCCGATTTGGAGCGCGGCTTCGCCGCCTTCAACGCCGCGCGCTGACCATAGGTTCACAACGCCAGCCTCTCCGTCATTGCGAGGAGCATAGCGACGAAGCAATCCAGGAGCTCAGTGCACGGAGCCGCTGGATTGCTTCGCTACGCGCGCAATGACGTTGGGTGTCTGTGCTTGAATCGCCAGCTGAGCCGAGTCGAGAGAGCGTAAGCGTCGCAGCCGATCAGTTCGACAGCGTCTCCGAACCGCGGGCGTGCGCCTTGATGATCAGCATGATGTTGCGCACATAGATGATGGTCGCCATCGCCTGACCGAGGATGATCACCGGCTCGCGTTTGGCGATGCCGTAGATCAGCGTCATCAGCCCGCCCCCCATCGAGAAGAACCAGAACGCCATCGGCACCACGCTCTTGCCGGCGCGCTCGCTGGAGATCCACTGCACCAGGAAGCGCGCGGTGAACAGGAGCTGCGCGACGAGCCCGAACGCGAGCCAGAAATCGAACTTGGCGACGAACACGTCGTACAGATAGTCGCCGAGTGCCTGGCCGTATTGAATCAGCATCAGTTTACCTCAGTGGCGACCGGCGTCGCTTTCTTGCGGCGGATCAGCCACCACACCCCGGCGAGGTCCATTAGTCCGACCCACAGCCGGTCGAAGAAGCCGTAGTTCGACTTGCCGGACAATCGTGGCCGGTCGGCGACGTCGACATAGACGATGTCGAAGCCCTCGCGTCGGACCAACGCCGGCAGGAACCGATGCAATCCGTCGAAATACGGCAGCGACAAAAACACGTCGCGCCGGAACGCCTTGAGGCCGCAGCCGGAATCGCGGGTACCGTCACGCAGGATGGCGTTGCGCACCTTGTTGGCGACGCGCGATTGCAGCCGCTTGAAGCCGGTGTCCTTGCGCCCCACCCGTTGACCGGCGGCGAGGCCGACCCGAGCCCCGCCCTGCTCCAGCGCGAAAATCAGTTCGGGGATGAAGGCCGGGTTGTTCTGGCCATCGCCATCGAGCGTCGCGACCATCGAGCCGCGCGCCGCGCGAACGCCGGTCCGCACCGCGGCAGACTGACCGCACGACGAGGCATGGCGGATCTGGCGGAGATTGGGCCGTTCGGCGCGCAACGCTGCGAGCCGCTGCGGGGTCGCATCGGTCGAGCCGTCGTCGACATAGACGATCTCGTAAATCCAGCGCCCATCCAGCGCGGCAGCGATCTCGGCGATCAGCGGGGCGACATTGTCAGCCTCGTTGCGCACCGGTACCACGATGGACACCGCAGGCGGCGGTCCGGACTGAGACAAGGTTTCAGGCATGCTTTCGGAACAATCCGGGGCCGACGGGAACTCGCGGCCGGGGCGCTGTCTGCGCGCCCGCTTCTTATGGGGCAGAGGCGCCGCGGGCAACCCTTTTGACGCGATCCCAGGACGGCCCTGGCAGCGGATCGATGGTGCCATCCTGCCGGATGGTGAACGCCAGCCGCCGCGCGGCGAACCAATACCGCACAGCCATTGCGCCGACGAGGCCTAGCAATGCGCCGGCGACGACATCGCTCGGATGGTGCGCGAGCAGCACCAGCCGGCTCACCAGAATCGCCAGCACGTAAGCGGCCATCACCGCAGTCAGACGAGGCCATAGCGCCGAAACCGCAAAGCCCAGCGCGGCTGCGGTAATCGAGTGGCCCGACGGCAGGCTGGCATAGGCCTCGTTCCAAGCAAACAGCGAGAAATTGTACGGATCGGCGGCCCCGCCGACGAACGGCCGGCCGCGACCGATCACACCTTTCAGCACTTCCCCGATCGCCACCGGCACCAGCACGGCCAGAAACAAGAATTGCACGCGGGTGCCGAACCCGACCAGGATCGCACGCGCCGCGCCGCGCAGCAGCGGCACACTCAGCGCGATCAGCAGCAGCAGGCCCGCCAGCGTCCACAACACGTAGGCGGACTTGCCGAAATCGGTGACGATCTTCACCGGCCACAGCGACGGCGTCCCCCGCGGCGGCATCAGGCCGATTTCGAAGGCATCGACGCCGAACATCAGCACCACGACCGCCAGCGACAGCCCGGCCGTCAGCCACAGCGCATGCCGCGCCCAGCGCCGCGCGGCTTCGGCGCGCCGCGAATGCGACGGCGCCCGGACCAATTGCGCCAGCGCCCGGCCGATCACCAGGACCAGTTCAACTGGGTAGATGCGCTGCAGCCGGCCGGGTTTGTCGGGCACAACCATATTACTGGGTGCCTTCGGAACGGAAGATCGCGATCGAGACCGGCTTGCCTTGCGAGAAGTTGTAACCGTCGATCCGCGCCGCAACGTTGTAGCGCAGCCCGATCGCCTCGGCGCGGCTCGCAAACGCACGCTCGCTACGCGACTCCACGATCGCGAACCGGCAGGAGCCGCCGAGCAGGAAGTCCGCGGCCCCGGAGCCGTCGGTCAACAGCGTGCTGGTGCCGGTCATGAACACAAGGCTCGGCTCGTGATAGCCCGCCGCAGCGGCCTTCGGCCCGACGCAAACAACTTTGCGCAGCTCGCGCGCAATTTCGACGCTCGGGAACACCGGGCGCAGCAGCGGCACCACGACGCCAAACACCGCCACGGCAAGAAATAGCGACGCCAAAGCCCCATTCAGCAGCGAGGCTTCGGCGCGGTTCTCGTCGAACAGCCGCCAGGCGAACAGACCGAAGATCAGCGAACCGGCCGCGAACGGCCACGCCAGGAACATCGGGTGATGAGTCAAATACACCGACCCGATCACCGCCAGCGGCAGAATGATGGCGGGGATCGCGAACCACCATGCCGAGCCACGCGCCAGCCAAGAGCGCGACAGAACCCGGCGCTCGATCGCCCCCGCCGTCATGATCGCGATCGCCGGATACAGCGGCAGCACGTAATGCGGCAGCTTGGTGATCACCAGTTCGAACACGATCCAGGATGGGATCAGCCAGGCCAAAAGATATTGCGCGCCCGGCTCCCGCCGCGCCCGCCACACCGCCGGCGCGGCCATCGCCGCAAGCGGCGCGCCCGGCCAGAACGTCGCCCAGAACAGCAGGAAGTACAGGCCGGGAGGCGCGCCGTGCGACTCCATCGGGCTTGCGATCTTGCTCAGCATGTCGCCGCCGACCGAGTCGGCAAAGAACGTGTCGCCGGCACGCAGATAGATCGCGATGAACCAGGGCAGCACCCACAGCAGCATCCAGGGAACGCCGAGCAGCGGCCGCAACCGCCACAGCCAGGCCGCCGACCGATCGAGGATCGCCAACGGGATCACCGTCAGCGCGATAAACATCAGGATCAACGGCCCCTTGAGCAGGATGCCCGCCGCCAGCGCGGTCCAGAACACCGCCGGTACGATCCACGACCGCTCCGGCCCGATGTCGCCGCGCTGCCAGCCGAGATAGGCCCGCGCCATCGCGCCCATCGCGGCGGTGACGGTGAACAGCAGGAACGCGTCGGTTTTCGCGAGCCGCGCCTCGACGCCGAGCAGAATACAGCTACACAGCATCAAGGCGGCGATGACCGCGCCGCGCCGGCCGACGAAGGCCAGCGCCGCCCAATAGGTCATCAGCACCGCGCCGATCGCGCCCGCCAGCGATGGCACCCGGTACAGCCAGATCCGGACCTGCGCCCGCGGAATGCCGAGCTTACCGGCGGTCTCGACCACGGTGGCCTGCAGCCAATAGATGCCGACCGGTTTCTTGTAGCGGACCTCGTCCTGGAAGCGGATGTCGATGAAATCGCCGGTCTCGACCATCTGCTTGGTCGCCTGTGCGAATCGCGCTTCGTCGCGATCGATCGGCGGGATGTTGAAGAACCCCGGCAGGAAAAACAGCAGACCGACCAGAACCAGAAATGCGGTGGCGCGCAGATGACTGACCGTCACGAAATCCAGCACCGCGACCAGCCCGCGGCCGGGATCGACGGTGGTTTTAGGTTCGCGCGGGGCGCCGAAACGGGGTCTGGCAGAGGTCTCGATCATCGGCTCCGCATACGCTGAAACCGATACAGCGACAACTGCTTAGCCCGGCTCTATTGAATTCTGACGACAACTGTGTCCGCGGCGCCAACCGCGTCCATCACGGTGAGCCGGACGAAACCCGGACCGGGCGGCGCGATCAGCCGTTGCCGCCGTCCGTCGATCTCGCCGACCGACAATCCGTTGACCATCACGGTCATCGGCAGCACCCCGCCGGCGACCTTGACGGGCAGCGCGCCGACCGAGGCTTCACTGACCGCATCGATCCGCGATCCGTTCAACGGGAACTGGATGCGCAGCGCCTTGTCGTCGCCGGTTCGCACCAGATCGCCCGCCGGCCGAAATCGCCGGAGCGGCAGCGGCAGCTTGGCATTACTGGCGACCAGCGTTCCCCGCGGCGCCTTCGGTAATGGCGCGCGGAGATGGCCGCTGCGGGCAAAGGCATCGAACAACACTGGAGCTGCCGCGACACGGCCGATCATGCCGGGCACCGGGGCGCCGTCGGGCCGCCCGACCCAGACCCCGATCGTCATCCGGCCATCGAACCCGACCGACCAGGCGTCGCGGTAGCCATACGAGGTGCCGGTCTTGAACGCGATCTGGTTGCGCACCGCATTTTCGGGCGGCGGAGTTCCGAGCAGAACGCTGCCGACCTGCCAGGCCGCGACTTGATCCATCAGGCGCAGAGTCTCTCGCTTGTCGTTGCTGGAACTTGCAATTTCGCGTAGCGGCAGAACGCTGCCGAGACGCGGCAGCCCGCTGTAGAGCTGCACCAGATCGATCAGCTTGATGCCGACGCCGCCGAGCCCCATCGCCAACCCCGGCGCTTCGTCCTTGGGCAGCACCAGTTCGGTGCCGGCCTGCTTCAGCCGCGACGCCAGCCGCGCCGCGCCGACGCGGTCGAGCAGTTCGATCGCCGGCACGTTGAGCGACAGCTGCAGCGCCTTGCGCACCGGCACCGTGCCCTGAAACGTCATGTCGAAGTTCTCGGGCGCATAGGCGCCGAACCGCACCGGCCGGTCGTCGATCAGGCTCTCCGGATGAACGAATCCGTCCTCGAAGGCGAGCCCGTAGATGAACGGCTTCAGCGTCGAGCCCGGCGAGCGCACCGCGCGGACCATGTCGACCTGCCCGGCCCGGCGGTCATCGAAATAGTCGGCCGAGCCGACATGGGCGAGCACCTCGCCGCTGGCATTGTCGACCGCCACCAGGCCGATCGAAATATCGGGGCCGAGCGCAGCGGCGCGGTCGCGCGCCAGCGTTTCGAGGGTGCGCTGCAGGCCGGCATCGAGGGTGAGCCGGATCAGCGGCGCGTCCTTGTCGGCCGCCACCGCCTGATCGGCAGAATGCGGCGCCAGGATCGGCATCGGCTTGCGTTGGCGCAGCACCGGCACCGCCCTCGCCTGCGCCGCGTCCTCGGCGCTGACGACGCCGTCCTCGACCATCCGCGCCAGCACGCGGTCGCGCGCTTCTCGGGCGACGTCCGGATGGCGATCGAGCCGGCGATGCTCGGGCGACTGCGGCAGCGCCACCAGCAGCGCCGATTCCGCCAGCGTCAGCCGTTTCGGCTCCTTGCCGAAATAGGCGATCGAAGCGGCACGAATGCCTTCGAGATTGCCGCCATAAGGCGCCAGCGCCAGATACAGGTCGAGAATCTGCTGCTTCGACAGCCTCTGCTCGAGTTCGACCGCCCGCACCATCTGCCGCAGCTTGGCTCCGAGCGAGCGCTGGCGCCGCGGCTCCATCAGCCGCGCGAGCTGCATGGTGATGGTCGAGCCGCCCGAGACGATCCGCCCCTGGCTAATGAGCTGCAGCGCGGCACGCCCGACCGCCAGCGGATCGACGCCGTGGTGCTGATAGAACCGCTTGTCCTCATAGGCGAACAGCAGCTTGAGGTAGCGCGGATCGACTTCGGTCGAGGCGTCCACCGGCAACTGCCAGCGCCCGTCGGCCATCGCATAGGCGCGCAATAGCTTGCCGTGGCGATCGACCACCGTCACCGAGGTCTGCCGCGCCTCGTCGAGCGGCAGCGGGCCGAGCGAGATGGCGTAGGCGATAAGCCCGCCGACCACCGCAACGACCGCAACCGCCGACACGATCGCGCCCCGCTTGAGCCACGACCATCCTCTCCGCCCGTCATGGCCGGGCTTGTCCCGGCCATCCACGTCTTTCGCCGTCGACGAGTCAGGCGTGGATGCCCGGGACGAGCCCGGGCATGACGATCGTGGTGGTGTGGGGGCCACGCTCATTTCGCCGCCCGCACCTCGATCGTGCCGGTGCCGGTGCGGCCGTAGCGCGAGGGATTGTACATGTCCTCGACCACCGCCTGCGGCAGCACGTATTTGCCGGGCGACACAGCGCGCACCACGTAGGCGACCGTGAACACCGACTTGTCGTCGGCCTTGCGGTCCATGGCGGCGGTGAAGCGGTCGTCGCGGAACTCGGTGTTCACCGGCTCGGCGCCGTCGGCGATCCAGCTCAGCGTGCCGGAATCGCCCGACGACACCAGATGCGGATTGTCGATCTCGAGCCCCGCCGGCAGATAGTCGGCGATCATGACGTGACCGTATTCCGGTTTCGGCTCGGTGATCGTCAGCACCACCGCGAAGCGGTCGTTCTGCTTCGCCTTGGTGATGTCGGCCGGCTCGCCGCCGAGCGTGAAGTAATTGCGCTCGATCTTGAAGCCATTGCTCGCGGCCGGCTCCGGCGTGATCGGCGAACCGCTCACCGTCACCACCGCCTGCACAGGATTGTCACCGGTGTTGGCGATCTTGAGCGGCTTGGCCTTCACCTCGTCGGCCTTGTAACTGCGATACAGCGCCGTCTTCACAGCATCGCCATTGAGGTCGAGCGCCATGGTCTCCTTGGCGAGCGAGCGCGCCGCCAGTACCAGCCAGGCGTTCTCCTGGGTCGAGGTATAAGGCGACAGGCCGCGCGCGGCTTCGACCCGCTGCACCGCCGTCGTCAGCGTCGGTCGCGGCGCGTTGCCTTCGCTGGCGAGCGACACCAAAGCGGCAGCGTCGCGCAGCTCTGAACCGTAGTCGACCCGGCCGAACACGATCGACGGCTTTGGATTGAGGCTGTCGGCCGCCGCCGCATACACCCGCTCGGCGCGGGTGCGGTCGCCGACCAGCGCCAACGCCGCCGCAAGCTGCGCCTTGGCGATCGGGGTCGCCAGCTTGTCCAGCTTGGTGTCGGCGAGATAGCGCAGGTCGCCGATCGGTGCGGCGCCGTTGCGGGCGAGCACGTACAGCCCGTAGGCGAGATCGCGGCCGCCGTTCTTGTCCGGCTCGTCGGCATTGACCACCGAGTTGCGGATGCGGTCGAGCGCGCTGCGGAACGCGACGTCCGGGACCACGAAACGCTTCTCGCGCGCCCGGGTCAGGAAGTCGGTGACATAGGCGTCGAGCCAGGCATCGTCGCCGCCGGTCGACCACAGCCCAAACGACCCGTTCGAGCCCTGCCGCGACAGCAGCCGGTCGATCGCGCCCTTGATGCGCTCGTCGGCGCCACCGTCCATCGCCAGATGCGCGCCGGCGGCCAGATCGTTGACGTAGAGCAGCGGCATCGCGCGGCTGGTGATCTGCTCGGTGCAACCGAACGGATAGCGGTCGAGCGCCTTGAGGATGGTGGCGGCGTCGAGCGCGGTCGACATGCTGACCGACAGCGACAGCCCGCCGGTGCCCGGCACCAGGTCCGAGAACATGTCCGAGGTCAGCGTCAGGCTTTCGCCCTTGGCGAGCGTCCGGATCGAGCGCCGCGCCAGGGTCTGATTGGCGGGACGGATGTCGAGCGCATAGTGCCGCGCCAGCGACAGGCCGTTCGGCCCCTGGATCGCGACGTCGAGCGCCGCCGTGCCGGCTCCGCCGGCGTCCAGCATCAGCTTGGCCGAGCCGCGCTGCTTGGCGGCGAGCTTCAGCGTCGTTGCCGCTTCGCCGCTCAGCTTCACCGGACCGCTGGCGCTGACCTTGATGGTGTAGTCGCCGGCAGCGCCTTCGACGTTGTCGAGATCGAACGCCATGGTGCCGCGGTCGCCGTTGCGCAGGAAGCGCGGCAGCGTCGTGGTCAGCACCACCGGATCGCGCACCGTGACATCTGTGTTGGCGCGGCCGACCTTGGTGGCGGTCCACGCCACCGCCATCACCCGCGCGGTGCCGGCGAATTCGGGGATGTCGAAGTCGATCGTCGCGGTGCCATCGGCCGCCACGGTGACGATGCCGGAATACAGCGCGAGCGGCTTCTGCGTCGGCGGGCTGCCCTGCAGCTCCGCCGCCGAGGCGTCGCCGCCGGAACGGATCTGGCCGCGGGCGCCCTGCATGCCGTCGATCAACTGGCCATAGAGGTCGCGGATCTCCGCGCTGAGCCGGCGCTGACCGAGATAGTACACATCGGGCGCCGGCGGCTTGTAGCCGGTGAGATTGAGGATGCCGACGTCGACCGCGGCGACCACGATCTTGGCGTCTTCACCGGGCGACAGCCCGCCGAGCTTGACCGGCAGCTTCAGCGTCGTCGACGGCCGCACCAAGGCCGGCGGCGACAGCTCCACCGACAGCGTCCGCGCCGCCTTGTCGATGCCGAACCATTTCAGGCCGATCGCACGGCCCGGCATCCGCTGCGCGGCGGTGTCGAGCGGCCGCCGCAGCGTCGTGACGACATAGGCGCCCGAGCCCCAATCCTTGCCGACCGCAACCTTGACCTGCGAGCTGCCCGGCCTGACCTGCAGCGACTGCGTGGTCAGCAGCCGGTCGCCCAGCACGTTGACGGTCAACAGACCCGCGGTCCGCGCGTTCACCGTCACCGTCATGGTGTCGCCGGAGGCGTATTCCGGCTTGTCGATCGAGGTCTCCAGCAGATCCGGCGTATCGGCCGAACCATCCGAATACCAGCCAACGTCGAACTGCACCGAGGTCAGCGGACCGGCCACATCGGCGGTCTTGACGTCGAGCCGGTAGCGGCCGGGCTCCGGGTTGAACTGCAGCCGTGCCGGCTCGCCGGCCTTGATCGACAGATCGCCGTCCGCGACCCGCTTGGTCGACTTCACCGGCTCGTAATCCCAGGACGAGTTCTGCCGGTACCACTGATAATGCGACTCGATCTTGAGCAGCTCGTAACGCAGACCGCTGCGCGGCAGCGAGGTGCCGTCCGGCGCGACGAACGCGACATCGAACTTGGCGACATCGCCCTCGGGAACGTTGCGGTCGGCGAACAGCGGCTTGACGCCGATCATCGCCGCCGCAGGCGCGATCGGCAGCACCAGCTTGCGCTCGACGGCGCGGCCGCCGGCTTCCGCCACCCGAACGAAGATCTGCGCTTCCTGCGGCCGGGTCGAGGACGGCGGCTTCGGCAGGCTCAGCTCGAAGGTGGCCGCACCATTGGCATCGGTCTCGGGCAGGTTCTCGAGCGGGGTGCGCTCGTTGCTGGTGGTCTCTTCGTCGGCGACGCCGAACTGATAGCCGGCATAGCCCGGCCGCCCTTCGGCCGGCGCCACCAGCAGATCGCCTTCGATCTGGAGCGCCGAGGCCGGCGCGCCATACAGGAAGCGGCCGTCGACCTTAAGTTCCACAGGAGCATCAGCTTTGACCGCCTTGTCCTTGGTCGAAATGTCGAATTCGATCCGATCGGGAACATAGTCTTCGACCATGAAGGTGGTTTCGCCGACGCTGGCTCCCTTCGGATCGGTGAACGCGCGGACCCGCCAGGTGCCGGTCGGCACCGCCGAATTGAGCGCAACATCGAGGCTGCGGCCGCCGGCGCCCTGGTCGGACAGTACGGCACGGCGGTATTCGACGCCGTCCGGCCGCTCGACCACCAGCGTCATCGGGCTGGCGGTCAGCGCCATGCCCTGGCCGTCGCGTAGCAGCGCGGTGAGATGCACCGTCTCGCCGGAGCGGTAGACGCCGCGCTCGGCATAGACGAAGGCGTCCGCCCCGGCCGGCACCGCGCGCCCGGCGACGCCGCGGTCGGACAGGTCGAAGGCGTTGGTCTTGAGGCTGAGGAAGGCGTAATCGGCCTTGTCGCGGCTCGCGGTCAGCAGCGCCGGCGACAGCCCGCCCTCGCCGCGCGCCAGCCCGGCTTCGAACAGGATGTGGCCGGAGGCGTCGGTCTTGCGGGTCGCCAGCACCTCGTTGTTGCGCGCGATCAGCCGCACCTCGGTATTGGCGAGCGGATCCGTCGAGGCCAGCGAATTGACGAAGACATGGATGCCGTCGTTGCCGGAGAACGCGGTCAGGCCGAGATCGGAGACGATGAACCACTGGGTGGCGATCTGGCCGTCATCGTCGGAATTGGGGATCGGACCTTTCGGCGCCGCGGTCATCACATAGACACCGGGCTGCAGATCGCCGAGCACCTGATCGACCGGGAACGCGGTGGTGACGTCGGCATTCAGTGCCGCGGCAGCGGTGTCGAGCTCGCCCGACCACACCTTGGCGCCACGCTCGTTGCCGAGGTCGCTGAGCTGGTAGCGGTTCAGCGTGCGCTGGAAATCGCTGTCGACCACGGTGTTGATCAGGTTGCGGTCGCCGATCCGGAACACCTGCACCGCCACGGTCGGGGTGTTGACGCTGACCAGCGGAATGCCGCGCTGGCCGGTGCGCGGCAGCACATAGGCGCGTCCGGTGAAGCGGACCAGCGGCTTGCGGTCGCGGACATAGACGTTGAACTCGGCCGACTTCGCCAGCGCCTCCTTCACGGTCGACGGCAGGCCGGCGCGCAGATTGATGTTGTAGCGCTCGCCGTGCTTCAGCCCCTCGACGCAGAGCTGCCGGTCCTCAGCGCTGATCGCCGGCTTGTCGGTGCCGGCCAGCGTCACATAGGGCGCAAAATCGGTGCGCTTGGCCAGTTCCTCGGAGAATTGGAAGCACACCCGCGGCGAGGCCGAATCGGAGTCCACGGTGTAATCGAGCAGCCGGAAGCCGTGATCGGCGCGCAGCTTCTCATATTGGCCGCGAATGTCGGCGACCTCGCGCAGTTCCAGCGAAATCCGCAAGGCGTCGAGCGCCGGCCGCCACAGGCTGCGGTCGGCCATCGCGCGGCCGAGCAGCGCCAGCGCGGCGGCCTCCTCGCCCGGGCTCTTGGCGCGCTGATAGGCGATATAGGCGGCGGTGGTGGCGCGTTCGCGCAGGAAGGTCTGTTCGGAACTGGTGGCGGCCTTGATCTGCAGCACGGTGCGAGCCAGCCGCTGCCAATTGTCGCCGTCGGACGGATCGAGCGCCGCGATCTGTCCCAGAATCTGCAGGCCGCTGCGGTAATCGCCGCGCTTGAACGCGGCGTCGGCGTCGCCGCGCAGCACCGCGGTCGGCTTGTTGGTGGCCGCCGCCTCGCTCTTGATCTGGGCTTCGAGCTTGATCGCGGCGTCCGCCAGCTCCTCGCGCTGGAACGCCTTGTCGGCCGCCTGAGCCGATGCGAGCCCGAGCGCCAATCCGGCGCAAAGCGTGAGGGCGCGAACCAGACCGATCATGCTTGAACTCCCTTGCCGCGAACGAGCGTCGCGTTAGACCCTTGCGCGTTAGACCCACGTCATGCCGTGACGAAGATGACGCCGTGATGGCTGGAGGCGAACGCAGGGGCCGCCGGTTTCGCCACCCATCCTCCGCCCCTCACCGGCCAGCGCCGCTTCAGGACTCGCATCCTCGCCCGCCCGCGCGCCGAACACAACGCGCCGCATGCGTTGGACGCCGGTTGGTGGCAAATGGTTCGGGGCGGTTGTGGCGGAGGCGGATTTTTTGTATCCGGTGGTGCTATAAAGCCCCCGACGGTCCCATAGCTCAACTGGATAGAGTAGCGGATTTCTACTCCGCGGGTTGCAGGTTCGAATCCTGCTGGGATCGCCAGTCTACGTGATCGCCAAACGACAGACTCGCTAGTCAACGGCTTTTACACTTCAAGGCGTCGTAGCAACCCTACGAGGCTTGATCTTGCGACAGCATCAGATGCCTCCGTTGCGCGATACAGTATGATCGCCGCTTCACAACAGAAGCAACGAGAGTTTCTGCAAGGCCTGCTGGTTCGTCAGAGCCAACTCTTCTATCTGCCTCGTCCGCTCAACGACCTGCTCAACGATCGCGAAAGCTGAGGCCGTAGCATCCTCCGTTTCGTCGTGGATCAGCTCGGGTGCGACTGGGCCTTGCTCGTCTTTTTGACGTTCTTCCTGTCCCATTCGGATTTCCCGCTCAAGGGACTTAACGATGGCGAGGGCAGAGATGCCTGCCATATCCAGCCACTTCTGCTTATCTTCCAACCCGCAAAACCGCTTCGGATCGCTATCACCCACAGCGAGTACCTCACGGATCAAGAGCTGACCAACCTCAGCGTTTTTTCGAACCAGGCGGAGCACAGCCTTGCTCAGCGCGGCCTCAGTAAAAGGAGCCGACTTCGCGAACTCAGCCAGCTTCTCAGCCTCCGTTTTCGGCTTACGCACCATCTCCCAATCCCCGCATCTCGAACGGTCGCGCAATCGAGTGTGGGGAAACGCTACACAAGTGGCAAGTGGATGGAGTGGCGGACCAACTACGCTTCTCCCCGACCAATGACCGGGAGACCAGCGTCGTTCGCTCACCTCGCGATTAGCCGGACAGCACATGTTACCTTCCAGCGGCGTTGGCGCATAAGCCGAAGTCAGCTCACCGGCACCCGCGGCTTGCGATGATGCCGGACGACCGGTGGCGGCGGTGCAGGTACCGGCTGCAGCGTCACCACGACCGGGTTGGGCTTGTGATCCATCGCGGCGCCGGTGGCGGCGTCGACGCCCATGCCGACCACGCCGCCGAGCAGCAGATTGCCGGCAAAGCCGGCGCCGCCGCTGCCGGAGACTTCGCGGGTCAGCGGGATGATCTGCGGCTCATAGCCCTCTTTGCTCAGGCTGACGGTGATGTCGGCGTTGCGGTTGACCTCGACGACGCACGGCGTGACGCAGGAAAACGGCGCCTCGGTGCCGGACACATCGGCCTTGGCGCCGGACGGCGTGCTCGCAATCGAAATGTTCTCCGTGGTGCCGCGCGTCACCGACGCACACCCCGACAGCAGCAACGCGGCCAGCGCCGCGCCTCCCCATGACCGCATTGCATTCCCTCAGATACCGATCCTCCCAGAGCACCGTGTTCCAGCGGGAATTCAAGCCGCTGCGGCGCGCCGAAGCCGCAACTGAGACGCAGAGACAAACCTATTTGCAGGATGTCCCCACCGCGGGTGATCGCGGCCGAGCTGCAGTCCGACTTTTACCGGCGGCCCCGCTCGCATGACGCTGCAGCGGCCCTGTGGCAGAATCGGATACCGATCTCCATCCCGGTGAGCATTCGAGATCTCGTGGACCAGTCCCAAGCCCGAGCGATTCTGCATCTGAAGGCGGAGATCGTCCGCGTCCGCTCGTTCGGTCAGTCGCAGCTCTACAAGTTCTGGGCCTTCAAGGTCGACGAGATCATCGACCCCGTGTGGACCGACGGTGCGATCACCACATCGACGGTGTGGCTGACCACCGACTATGGGCTGCTCGACGGCACCGGCTATCGCGACCGCCGCAAGTTCCGGATCGACCCCGGCGGGCGGGTGTCGCTGATCCAGGCCAGCAGCCACGACGGGAGCATCGTCGAGGGCCGCAGTGCCGGACGGCTGGCGAGCGGCGTGGCGCGGTCGGTGGCCTGGCCCGGGACCGGGCGCTGATCAGAACTGCCGGCTGCGGAGCAGATAGGCCGGGATCGCCAGCCCCGCCCCGATCGCGCCGACGATCGACAGCACCCGCACGAACGCCTGCGACGCGGCGACGATCTGCGCGGTCGAGGTGCCGGTGGTGTCGGCGGCGACCGCCATATAGCCGAGCATCGCCTGGCCGAAGAATGCGCCCGGCACCATCGGAATGCAGCCGGCGAGCGCAACCGCGTTGCAGGCCGGGCCAAGCCAGCGCAGCGCCAGGATCGCGGTGAACGAGGTAACGAATGCCGCCGCGAAGGTCGCGGCCTCCAGGCTGCCGCCGGTCTGCTGCACCACGGTCCGCACCGCCAGCGCCAGCGCCCCTGCGACCGCACACCAGGCGAGCGTGCGCCAGCCGAAATTGAACAGCACGCCGAACCCGGCCGCAGCGAGCGCGCCGAACGCCGCCTGATGCGCCAGATGCGGCAGCATCGCAATCCAGCTCGCGGTCATGTGTGGATCCTCAACACGAACTCGGCCAGCCACAGCCCGGTGACCGCGAACACCATGATCATGATCACGGTGACGGCGCGGGCGCTGCCCATGGTCGGATAGCCGTCCATCACGTCGGTCTGCGCGTTGGTCGACGGCACGCCCGGCACCAGCAGCAGGATCGACGCCATCATGGCGAGCTCGGTGGTCGAGCTGCCGATCAGCCGCGCGCCGAGCCCGCCGAGCGCCGCCGAGATGCAGCCGACGATGGCCGCGACCACGAAGACGTTGAAGCGGCGGCCGAGCAGCAGGTGACGAACGCCCTGCCCGATGCTCGCCGCTGCCAGCACCGGACCGAACGACAGCCAGTCCGAGCCGAGCAGCCGGCCGAACGCCGCGCAGGCGGCGCCGGTGGCGACCGCCACCAGCCACGGCGGGTGCCGCGGCGTGTCCTTCTGCAGCCGCTTCAGCTCGGCCTCGATCGCATCCGGCGTCATGTCGCCTTGCGAGGCGCGCTTGAGCAGGTCGCGCACCGCAAAGTCGAGCCGGTGGTTCACGCCATGCGGGCCGATCTGCATCATGCGGGTGATGCTGTGATGGCCGCGGGCCAGCGTGATCTCGAACGAGGCGTAGCCGGAGCGCATCCCCAGCACCTCGACGCCGAGCCCCTCCGCCACCATCCGGGCGCCTTCATGCACCACCCGCACCGAGGCACCGCTCTGCGCCAGCACCGCGCCAGCCTGCAGCGCGACGTGCGAGATCCGCGCCAGCGAGTACGGATGGATCGGTTCGAGGTCGGCGGGATCGGGCTGAATCATCGTCATGGCGGATCGCTTTATAGATCGAACGTGGGCAAAAGCGGGATCGCTCCACTGCACGCATGCAACGTATACCACGCCGCAACTAATCGCGGTCGCATGTTACCATTTGCGCGGTATCAGTGCCGAGTTAACAGCGTTGGCGTTGAATGCTTCCAATTCCGCAATGCAGGTCTATGCTCGACGCGGCCTCGGCTGCCGCCAAATTCGAAGAATGGGGTTGAAGATGAAGTTCTCGACATTGATCATCGCCTGCATCGCAGTTGCCGCAGTTGTATTCGGCGCGCGCCAATTCAATTCCGAGTCCGCCCCCACCGCGGAGGCGCCTGAACAGACCGCTGTGAGCGTCGCAGCCGTGCCGGTGAGTCCGATCAAGACGGTGACATCGTCATCGTGCTCGTCCGATGGCTGCCCGGTGTCCTGCGGCGAAGACGAGACGCCGTTGTCAGCGTTCTGCGTCAGCGGCACCAAGGCCCGTTTCGCCGATAACCTCAAGCTCGCGGGCGGCAAGCTGACCGCGACCTGTGGCATGGGCGCCAACAGCGTGCTGATGTATTGCGGCCGTCCCTGAGCGCCGCGTCGATGGCCCGGCTCGCGCCGGGCCATCGCATCGCCGGCTTCACTTGAGGCCGAGCAATTCCACCTCGAAGATCAGGGTCGCATTCGGCGGGATCACGCCGCCTGCGCCACGCGCGCCGTAGCCGAGCTCCGGCGGAATGATCAGCGTGCGCTTGCCGCCGACCTTCATGGTCGAGACGCCCTCGTCCCAGCCCTTGATCACCCGGCCCATGCCGATCGGGAATTCGAACGGCTCGTTGCGGTCGACCGAGGAGTCGAACTTGCGGGTCTTGGCGCCGTTCTCGTACAACCAGCCGGTGTAGTGCATCACGCAGATCTGGCCGCGCGCCGGCGACGCGCCGGTGCCGACCTGGGTGTCCACGATCTGGAGACCCGACGGAGTGGTGACGGATTTGGCGGATTCGGACATGGCGGGGGTGCTCGACATCAGGGCCGCGGCGGGAGACAGCGCAGCAACGGCCAAAGCCAGCACAGCGCCGGCGGGAAAAGCGAAACGCATCGGATTGTCCTTCGGGAAGATCGACGTCGGTCGCGGTGAGCCACGGTTGTAGCCGCTCGGCGCCGATCTCACAACCGAGGCAGCAACGACAGATCCGGCGCACCGCGACGCGCGGTCGCCTGCCCCGTTTCCGAAAGCGCTCGCGGCCCGGCTCCGCACCGGGCCGCGATCATCGCCCTCAATCTCTGGCGAACGGCCACGCTCCGAACTTGTAGTTCACGCCGAGCGATACGGTCTGCAGCTTGTTGCTCGCCGGCGCGAAATCGATGCCGGACAACGGCAGCGGCGGCGCGGCGCCGAACACCGAGGATGCGCCGAAGTCGAAGTACTTGTACTCCAGCGCCATCGACCACGACGGCGCCAGCGCATATTCGAGGCCGCCGCCGACGGTCCAGCCCCAATTGGTGCTGGTGTTCGATATCACCGGGCCTCCGACGCCGACCAGATTGAACTGATCCTGCTGGCGATCCCAGGCCGCACCGCCTTTGACGTACAGCAGCGTGCGATCGATCGCATAGCCGCCACGCGCCGTGAAGGCGCCGATCGCGTCGATCCTGCTGCCGCAGTTGAAACCGGCGAAGACCGGATTGGGGAAAGCGCCGAAGCAGGTGTCGGTGCCGCGGATGTTCGCCCAGTTCGCCGAGGCTTCGACGCCGGCAACGAGGTCGCCGACCTGATAGTTCACGCCGATCTGGCCGCCGAGCAGCGCGCCGCCGAGGTCGACGCGGTCGCCCGTCGTCGGAGTCGGGAATGGATCCGCATAGGTGGTGCGGCCCCAGCCCGAGCCGACGCTGGCGCCGACATAAACGCCGGTCCAATTGGCGACCGCGATCGGGGGCGCCTTGGTGATGCCGCGCTCCGCAGTGCCGGCGCGATCGATATCGCCGAACTTGTACGAGGTCTGCAAGAAGCCGCCGTAACGCTCCGAATAGAACTGCATCGGCGCGGCGACAGTCGCCCCCGGGAAGACCGTGCTGGCACTGTCCGTCGCGAAATACCAATAGCGGCCGCCGACGCCGACGCTGAAGCGGTCGGTGACGGCGTAGGACAGGATCGCCTCGAACTGCGTGCCCCAACCGTGGCCGACCTCGGACTGCGGATTGATGTCGGCGCGGAACCAGTGATTGTCGAAGCCGGCGCGATTGACGTAAGGCAGATAGGCCGCGTCGACCTCGAGCCGCAGTCGTTCGGTCAACGGCGCCCGGACGTTGATGCCGAGCGCGACGCCGCGCCAGGATTCGGTCTCGCTGAGACCGAGATAGTTGGTGGGAAACGGAACGCCACAGGTGGCGAAATCGGTCGCGATCTGAAGGCAGCCGAAGCCATTGCCGGTCTGGTAGAACGAACGATAACCGACGAAGCCGCCGAGCTTGCGCCCGCCATCGTTGATGAAATTGTAGCCGATGTCGGCGCTGCCGAACGACAAGCGGCCGTCGCGCATTTCCGAAATCGTGTTGGAATAGGTCACCTGGCTGGGGAAATCTTCGTCGTTGAGCTGCCCGTCGACGAGATGACCGAGGCCGAGGTTAGCCTTGGCGAACAGACCCGACGCATGATCGACACGCACGAACGCTTCGAGCGAATGACCGGTCTGATCGCCATAGATCAACCGCGAATTCAGCCGGCTCGGCAGGACGTTGCTGTTCAGATCCTTCTGCATCCGCCCCGAGCTGCCCCAATAGCGGGTGCCGGCTTCGACCTGCCAGCCGAGCGGCAGCGCTGCGGCTTTGACGAACAGCGGCGCGTCGCTGCCGGCGCCGAGTGTCGGCGCGCCGGAGCCGAGCCGGTAGTTCAAGCCCGCCTTGACCAGATCGAACTTCTGCTTGAATCCGACATTGGATGCGTTGCCGAACTGATCGACGTAGGATGTGTCGGCGGTGCCGAGGTCGACGTGATCGTACTCGACGAACGCCGACAGGTTCGAGCTGAGCGCGTATTCGAGGCCGGTGCCGGTAACCCAGCCCCACCGCGTCCCGCTTTCGGTGAAACGGTTGGCGATCCTCGCGCGCTGAGCATCGCTGCTGCCGCTCGCCCACGCCGCGCCGGCCTTGCCGTAGATCAACAGGTTACCCCAGGTCTGGCCGAGCCGACCCGTGATCATGCCGAGCGAAGAGACCGAGTTGTGGCAGGTGAAACTGCCTTGTGACCCGATGTCGGTTGCGCATTTGGCGTAGCCGCCGATATCGGCCGCGGATGCGGATGCTTCGACGCCGGCGACCCACCGGCCGATCTGATAGTTCGCCCCGATCTGCCCGCCGCCGAACAGACCCGAACTATCGCCGCCGCCGGGGAAGCCGCCCGACGACGATGCGGCGAGCAAGGCACCGGTTGCCGAGTCCCAGTCGTTGCGGCCGAAGCCGCCGCCGGCGTGGACGCCGAGATAGATCCCGGTCCAACTCCACTGCGGCAACGGCACGCCGGGAAGCGGCGCTGCACTGACCGACGCTGCGCCGAGCCGATAGTTGAGACCGACCTTGACCAGATGCGCGGTCTGCCCGATCGAGACGTCCGACACTCCGCCGAACTGATCGGCCATCGTCAGCGAGCGATTGCCGAAATCTGCGTAGTTGTATTCGATCTTACCCGACAAGCCCGGCAGGAAGGCGTATTCGGCACCGACGCCGACCAGCCAGCCGGTGCGGATCTCGGACGCTTCGAGGACATTGACGAAGTTGCCGCTGGCCATGCGGCGATGCACATCGGCCCAGGCGGCGCCCGCCTTGCCGTAGAGCAGCAGATCGCCGGCGGCATAGCCGAAGCGCGCCGCGAGCGTCCACAGCTCGTCGATCCGGGTAGTACAGGCAAAAGCGCCACGCAGGCACCGCGCCAGGCCGTTGATGGAACCGAAGCTGGCGTCGCCCTCGATGCCGACGACGGTGCGGCCGAACTGCGCGTTGTAGCCGGCCTGGACGCCCGTAATCGCATTGCCGCTGACGCCGTGGCCATAGAAGGCCGCTCCTGCCAGCGCAGAGCCCCCGCCCGCGATGCTGTTCCAGGCACTATCCGAAGCGGCACCGCCAACGTGGCTGCCGATGTAAAAGCCGGTCCAGTCGGTTGCGACCGCTGTGGGCGACCGGACGTTGTTGAACGGCAAATCGGCCGCAGCGGCCGGACCGCACGAAACGCCCACCACTGAACCAATGCTCAGCCACACTGAGAATTTTCTCATACCGCCCCCCCTCGGCCCGTAGCCGCACCACCCGGGGCAGGGCAACATGATTCTCTGGCGGAACTCTACGGCCGCGCGCACATGGAGACCGCGTAAAGCACAGCAAAGCTGCATTCTGCACACCATTACGCAGGTCGCACGGCCCATTGTGAGAACCTCCGACCTCGGTACAGTCTGCGCAGGACACTGAGGCTGGACGATGCGAAACGGGATGTACTCCATCCACATCCGGATGCTCGACGGTATCCGCGCGAAAGCCAACGGGATCATCATCTTGCGCGACGGACGCCTGCTCGGCGGCGATCCTTACTTTTGGACCGTCGGCACCTCCACGCTCGGCGACGCGACCTGGAAAGGCGACGCGACCTGGAAAGGAGAATTGCTGACGCGGCAGCACACGCCCTACAGCGAAACCCCAGGACGGCCGCTGTTCGCGGGGCACGACGTGACGACCGGCTTCACCGGCCGCTTCGCGGACGATCGCTCGGAAGTATACGGCACGTCGCTGATCGGCAGCCGCAGCGTCAGCTTCCGCGCCACGCTGCGGCTGCTCGCCGCCGACTGATCGGCGGTCGCTC
The DNA here is from genome assembly GCF_053772255.1 of Rhodopseudomonas parapalustris. NCBI lineage: Bacteria > Pseudomonadati > Pseudomonadota > Alphaproteobacteria > Hyphomicrobiales > Nitrobacteraceae > Rhodopseudomonas > Rhodopseudomonas parapalustris. Next base: position 54,185 of record NZ_JAMKBZ010000006.1, read on the forward strand.
TCTTGTTCCGACTGCGTCGCGCGAGAATTACTTCTTCATTTGATCCTTGGACATGTGGTCCTTCGACATGCCGTCCTTGTGCATGCCGTCCTTCGCCATGGTGTCCTTCTTCATGCCGTCTTTAGCCATGGAGTCCTTGGACATCGAGTCTTTGGACATGCCGTCCTTCTTCTCCATCTTGTCCATGGCGTAGGCAGCGGGAGCCGCAGCGAGACCGGCGGAGAACACGGCCAGAGCGACGGCGGAAGAGAGGCGGATGCGGGTCATGTGATGTGATCCTTGTCGAAATCGATCGGCGCGGCGAATGCCGCCCTCTTCCTCAACGCGCGCGAACAGCCGCTTGTTACGTCGGCCCGAAATAATTCTCGCTCTCACGTCGGCGGAACGGCCATTGCCGCCTAGCGCGCGTGCATCGCAGCAAGTTCTCCGCCGCACTGCAACTAACAAACATCGTACCAATTGGGCCAGTTTGTCGCATCATGCCTTGACCATCGCGCGACTGATGCCCTAGCGATTCAAGCAACAGATAATGATCGGGAGAGAAACGATGCTGTCACGCCGCCACCTCCTCGTCTCCGCACTGGCCGCACCGGCCGTCCTCAAATTCGGAACAGGCACCGCTCAGGCGGCCACCACGCTGAAGATCTCGCATCAGTTTCCCGGCGGCACGATCGACAAGGGCGACTTCCGCGACCGGCTGTGCCGCAAGTTTGCCGAGGAGATCGGCAAGCGCTCCGGCGGCGAACTGGTCGGCGAGGTCTATCCGGGCTCGTCGCTGATCAAGACCAAGGCGCAGTTCTCGGCGATGCGCAAAGGCGCGCTCGACCTGTCGCTGTATCCGATGCCCTATGCCGGCGGCGAAGTACCGGAAACCAATATCGGGCTGATGCCCGGCCTGGTGTCGACCTACGACCAGGGGCTGTCGTGGAAGACCAGGCCGGTCGGCAAGATGCTGACCGACCTGCTCGCCGACAAGGGCATCATGCTGATCACCTGGGTGTGGCAGGCCGGCGGCGTCGCCAGCCGCTCCGAACCGCTGGTCGGGCCGGACGACGCCAAGGGCCTCAAGGTGCGCGGCGGCTCGCGCGAGATGGACATGGTGCTGCAGAAGGCCGGCGCGGCGGTGCTGTCGGTGCCGTCCAACGAGATCTACGCGGCGATGCAGACCGGCGCCTGCGACGCCGGCATCACCTCCTCGACCAGCCTGATCTCGTTCCGGCTCGAGGAAGTCGCCAAGCATCTGACCTCCGGCGCCGACGCTTCGTACTGGTTCATGTTCGAGCCGCTGATGATGTCGAAGGCGGTGTTCGACAAGCTGCCGAAGAACCACCAGGACATCATCCTGTCGGTCGGCGGCGAACTCGAAGCGTTCGGCAAGAAGGGCGCGCAGGACGACGATATCGAGGTCGCCAAGGTCTACGAGAAGGCCGGCGCCAAGGTCGACAAGCTCGACCAGGCGACCGTCGAGAAATGGCGCGCGATCGCGCGCGACACCGCCTGGAAGGACTACGCCGCCAAGACCGAGACCTCGGCCAAGCTGCTGAAGCTCGCCACCGACTCCGCCGCATGATGCACGCTCCTGCGCCGGGCGGTCCTGATGCCATCGCGTCCGGTCACGGTGTGACCAGCGCATTGGCGCGCGGGCTCGCCTTTCTCAATGGCGTGATCCTGGTCGTGGCGGCGCTGGCGCTGGTCGCGGCCTGCTGCATCCTCAGCTACAGCGTGATCAGCCGCGGCCTGTTCAACGCCGCCACCTACTGGCAGGACGAGGCCGCGGTATTCCTTTTGGTCGGGGCCACCTTTCTGACGGCCGCGTTCGTCCAGGGCCAACGCGGCCATATCGGCATCGAAGCGTTTACCGGGCTGCTGCCCCCCGCCGTCAACCGGCTGCGGCTGCTCCTCGTCGACGTCGCCAGTCTCGCCTTCTGCGGCTTCTTCGCCTGGAAGTCGTGGACGCTGACCCACGAAGCCTTTGTCGACGGCCAGGTCACCGACTCGATCTGGTCGCCGCCGCTCGCGATCCCCTACGGACTAATGGCCGCCGGCATGACGCTGCTCTGTCTTCAACTCGCTCTGCAGATCGTTCAGGCGCTCGGCGGGATGCGCCGCCCGTGACAGTCCTCGGAATCGGAATCAGCTACGGCCTCGCCACCCTGGCGGCGATGTTCTCCGGGATGCCGATCGCTTTCGCGCTCGGTGCCGTCGCGCTGGCGTTCATGGCGATCTACATGCCGCACGCCTCGCTCGATACGGTGACGCAGAACGTCTACGAGGAGATGGCTTCGATCACGCTGCTGTCGATCCCGCTGTTCATCCTCAAGGGGGCGGCGATCGGCAAGTCGCGCGCCGGTCAGGATCTGTATTCGGCGCTGCACGCCTGGCTGCACCGCGTGCCCGGCGGGCTCGGCGTCGCCAACGTGTTCGCCTGCGCGCTGTTCGCCGCGATGGCAGGCTCCTCGCCTGCGACCTGCTCGGCGATCGGCTCGGCCGGCATCCCGGAGATGCGCAAGCGCGGCTACTCCGGGGGCTTCGCCGCCGGCATCATCGCAGCCGGCGGCACCCTCGGCATCCTGCTGCCGCCGTCGGTGACGATGATCCTGTTCGCAGTCGCGGCCGAAAAGTCGCTCGGCCGGCTGTTCCTCGCCGGCATCGGCCCCGGGCTGCTGCTGGTGACGCTGTTCGGCCTGTACGCGGTGTGGCGCTTCCGCAGCGAATACGCCACCGCCAAGGCGCTGTACGAGCAGACCGGCAAGGACTCTGCGATCCTCACCCGCGAGCATTACACCATGGCGCAACGCTTCGGCGCGCTGCCGCGGGTGCTGCCGTTCGTGATCCTGCTCACCGGCGTGATGATCGCGCTGTACGGCGGCTACGCCACGCCATCGGAAACCGCCGGGCTCGGCGGCGTGTTGGCGCTGGCGTTGATCGCGCTGATCTACGGGGTGTGGAAGCCCTCCGACCTGTCGCCGATCCTGACCTCGACGATCCGCGAAAGCACCATGCTGATGATGATCATCGGCATGTCGCTGTTGTATTCCTACGTGATGAGCTACCTGCACATCTCGCAGTCGGCTGCGGAATCGATCGTAGCGATGCAGCTGCCGCGCTGGGGATTGCTGGTGGCGATCCTGGCGCTGGTCGTGGTGCTGGGATTCTTCCTGCCGCCGGTGTCGATCATCCTGATGACCGCGCCGATCATCCTGCCGCCGCTGCGCGCCGCCGGCTTCGACATCATCTGGTTCGGCGTGGTGATGACCATTGTGATGGAGATGGGCCTGATCCATCCACCGGTCGGCCTCAACATCTTCGTCATCCGCAACGTCGCCCCCGACATCCCGCTCTCCGAGGTGATCTGGGGCACGCTGCCATTCGTGCTGCTGATGATGCTGGCGGTGCTGCTGCTGTGCCTGGTCCCCGGTATTTCGACCTGGCTGCCGGACCTGGTGATGGGGCCGGAGAGCGTCAGATAGTTCGCGAGGGGTAGGCGCACTTGCACCGTAACCACCCTCTCTGTGTCGACACCTCAATCGGTGGGTTACGCGCTTCGCGCTAACCCCACCCTACGAACTAACCCGCCCGCTTCTTCTTCGCATTCAGCGCATTGACGACGCGGCTGACCGGCGGGCGACCGAGCAGAGATGCGATGCCGTTGGTCGCGGCGATCAGCCTGTCCATATCGACGCCCATCGGCACGCCCATACCTTCCAGCATGTACAGCACATCCTCGGTCGCGACGTTGCCGGTGGCGCCAGGCGCGTAAGGACAGCCGCCGAGGCCGCCGGCGGCGCTGTCGATCACCCGCGCGCCCTCCTCCAGCCCGGCATAGAGATTGGCGAGCGCCTGACCGTAAGTGTCGTGGAAGTGCATCGCGAGGTTCCGCATCGGGATCGCCTCGGCGCAGGCGCGCAGCAGCTCGCGGACCTTGTTCGGCGTGCCGACCCCGATGGTGTCGCCGAGCGAGATCTCGTAACAGCCGAGATCCCACAGTGTGGTGGCAGCGTCGACCACCGCCTGCACCGGCACCTCGCCATCGAACGGGCAACCGAGCACACAGGAGATGTAGCCGCGCACCTTCACGCCATCGGCCTGCGCGCGCGCGATCACCGGCTTGAAGCGCTCGATCGACTCCGCCACCGAGCAATTGATATTGGCGCGCGAGAATCCTTCCGAGGCCGAGGCGAACACGGCCACGACCTGGGCGCCGGCCGCGCGGGCGGCCTCGTAGCCCTTTTCGTTCGGCACGAGGACGTGGAATTCGCCGGGCAGCTTCAGCGCCGCGCGCAGCACTTCGTCGGAGCCGACCATCTGCGGGATCGCCTTGGGCGAGACGAACGCACCGACCTCGACCGTCGACAGCCCCGCCGCCACCAGAGCCTCGACGAAAGCGATCCGGTCCTCCACCGAAACCGGGGTCTTCTCGTTCTGCAGCCCATCACGCGGGCCGACTTCGACGATACGGATGGTGTCGGTCATGCGCCCTCCACGTATTACTTCGTCATGCCCGGCCTTGTGCCGGGCATCCACGCCTTTCAGCGGGCCAACGCCTGAAGGCGTGGATGGCCGGGACGAGCCCGGCCATGACGGCGTTAGTTGTTAGTCTGCGTCGGCCTCGAGTTCGGCCAGCTCGGCGCCTTCCTGGACGATGTCGCCGACCTTGCACTTCACCGCCGTCAGCGTGCCGGCGAACGGCGCGCGCAGGGTCTGCTCCATCTTCATCACTTCGAGGGTGAGGATCGGTGCGCCCTTTTCCAGCTTGGCGCCGACGTCGGCGAGCAGCGCCACCACGGTGCCGGGCAGCGGCGCGACGATCTTGTCCTCGCCGGCCTGCTCCTCGCTCTCACCGCCGAACGGATCGACGAGGTGCAGCTCGAACCGGCCGTTGCGGGTGCGGACGTAAAACTCGGCGCCCTCGACCACGGCATGCACGCGCGAGCGTGCATCGCCGAGCGACACGTCGATGCCGTCACCATTCGCCGCCCAAGCAAATGCCAGTTCGCGGCCGTCGATCGTCAGCGACGACGCTCCCCCGCCATAGGTCAGCTCGACCTTGTGATCGGTGTGGTCGTGCCCCTGCCCGCGCCGGAACAAGAAGGCGCGCTTGCGCCGGCCGACGGGCATCCAGCCTGCCGTCCGCCATGGCGACGGACCTTCGGCCTTCGCCACGTCATCCTCGCCGCGCAGGATCGCCGCGACCGCCGCAGCCAGTTCGAGATCACCGAGCGCACGCGGCGCAGCGGTGAGCGCTGCAAGATTGCGTTCGATGAAACCAGTGTCGATGGCGTTGGCGCGTACCTCGGGGTGCGTCACCAGCGCCGACAGGAACGGGATATTGGTGACGACGCCGCGGACGTCGGTCTCGTTCAGTCCGCGGTCCAGCCGATCAATCGCCGCCTGACGGGTCGGCGCCCAGGCGATCACCTTGGCGAGCATCGCGTCGTAATATGGCGATACGGCATCGCCGCTGCGATAGCCGGCGTCGATGCGCAGGCCGCCCGTCTCTGACGGCGTGCGCCAGGTCGTGATCTTGCCGACCGACGGCATGAAGTTCTTCGCCGGGTTCTCGGCATACACCCGCGCCTCGATGGCGTGGCCGTTCAGCTTGAGCTGATCCTGCTTCAGCGGCAGCGCTTCGCCGAACGCGACGCGGAGCTGCCATTCGACGAGGTCGACGCCGGAGATCAGTTCGGTGACCGGATGCTCCACCTGCAGACGGGTGTTCATCTCGATGAAGAACACGTCCTTGCCGTCCGAGACGAACTCGATGGTGCCGGCCCCGACGTAGTTCACCGCACCGGCGGCGCGCCGGGCCGCTTCGCACACAGCCTCACGCTGCGCAGCGCTCAGCGTCGGCGACGGGGCTTCTTCGATCACCTTCTGGTGGCGGCGCTGCAGCGTGCACTCGCGCTCGAACAGCGACACCAGATTGCCGTGGCTGTCGCCAACGATCTGCACTTCGATGTGGCGCGGATTGTCGACATACTTTTCGATCAGCAGCGTGTCGTCGCCGAACGCCGCCTTGGCCTCGCGCTTGGCGCTTGCGATGGCATCCGAGAGTTCTTCCGCCTTGCGCACCACCCGCATGCCTCGGCCACCACCGCCGGCCGAGGCCTTGACCAGCACCGGGAAGCCAATCTTGTCAGCGGCCCCTGCGAGCGTCGCGTCGTCCTGCGCGGCGCCGTGATAGCCGGGCACCAGCGGCACGCCGGCCTTTTCCATCAGCGCCTTGGAGCCCGACTTCGAGCCCATCGCGGTGATCATCTCCGGCGTCGGCCCGACGAACACCAGCCCGGCATCGGCGCAAGCCTGCGCGAACTCGGCGCTCTCCGACAGGAAGCCGTAGCCGGGATGCATCGCTTCGGCGTCGCTCTGCTTCGCCGCCGCGATGATCCGTTCGATGTTCAAGTAACTGTCGCGCGCCCGCGCCGGTCCGAGCAGCACCGCCTCGTCGGCCTCGCCGACATGCTGCGCGCCGGCATCGGCCTCGGAATACACCGCGACAGTGCGCAAGCCCATCGCGCGCGCGGTGCGGATGACGCGGCAGGCGATCTCGCCGCGGTTGGCGATCAGAAGCGTGCGGAAGCGACGATACAGGGCCGTGTTTGCCATCATCAGATCCTGATCATCACATCCGGAACAGGCCGAACTTGGTCGGCTCGATCGGCGCATTGCTCGACGCCGAAAGACCGAGCCCAAGCACCAGCCGCGTGTCGGCGGGGTCGATCACGCCGTCGTCCCACAACCGCGCCGTCGCGTAGTACGGGCTGCCTTGCGTCTCGTACTGTGCACGGATCGGCGAGCGGAACTCCTCCTCCTCGTCCGTGCTCCACGAGCCGCCCTTGGCCTCGATGTTGTCGCGGCGGAGCTGGCTCAGCACCATCGCGGCCTGCTCGCCTCCCATCACCGAGATGCGCGCGTTCGGCCACATCCACAGAAAACGCGGCGAATAAGCCCGCCCGCACATGCCGTAATTGCCGGCGCCGTAGGAGCCGCCGATCACCACGGTGAATTTCGGCACGTTGGCGGTCGCGACCGCGGTCACCAGCTTGGCACCGTCGCGGGCTATGCCGCCGGCCTCGTATTTCTTGCCGACCATGAAGCCGGTGATGTTCTGCAGGAACACCAGTGGGATGCCGCGCTGGCAGCACAGCTCGATGAAGTGCGCGCCCTTCAGCGAAGACTCGCTGAACAGGATGCCGTTGTTGGCGATGATGCCGACCGGGAAGCCCCAGATATGCGCGAAGCCGCAGACGAGCGTCTGGCCGTAGAGCTTCTTGAATTCATCGAACTCCGAGCCGTCGACGATCCGGGCGATGATGTCGCGCACGTCGAACGGCTTGCGGCTTTCGGCCGGCACGATGCCGTAGAGCTGATCGGCCGGATACAGCGGCTCGCGCGGGGTGCGCATGTTCAGCGGCGGGCGCTGCGGCGGCTTCAAGGTGCTGACGATCTTGCGGGCGATGCCGATCGCGTGAGAGTCGTTCTGCGCGTAGTGGTCGGTGACACCGGATTGCCGCGAATGCACGTCGGCGCCGCCGAGCTCTTCGGCCGACACCACCTCGCCGGTCGCCGCCTTCACCAGCGGCGGGCCACCGAGGAAGATGGTGCCCTGATTGCGGACGATGATGCTCTCATCGGACATGGCCGGCACATAGGCGCCGCCGGCGGTGCAGGAGCCCATCACCACCGCGATCTGCGGAATGCCTAAAGCCGACATATTGGCTTGGTTGAAGAAGATCCGACCGAAGTGGCGCTCGTCGGGAAACACCTCGTCCTGCTGCGGCAGGAAGGCGCCGCCGGAGTCGACCATGTAGATGCACGGCAGATTGTTCTGCCGTGCGATGTCCTGCGCCCGCAGATGCTTCTTCACCGTCAGCGGATAATAGGTCCCGCCCTTCACGGTGGCGTCGTTGGCGACGATCATGCATTCACGGCCCGCGACTCGGCCGATGCCGGTAACGATCGAGGCCGAATGCACATCGCCGCCATAGAGGCCATTGGCAGCGAGCGGCGACAATTCGAGAAACGCGGTCCCAGGATCGAGCAGCAGATCGACGCGGTCACGCGGCAGCAGCTTGCCGCGCGCGGTGTGTTTGGCGCGGGCCGCTTCGCCGCCACCGGCGGCCACCGCCGCGAGCTTGTCGTTCAATTCATCGACCAGCGCGCGCATCGCCTCGGCGTTGCGCGCGAAATCGGCCGAACCGGGATCGATCTTGGAGTGCAGCGACATGGCGTTTCCGGCGGGTTCTGACTCGCTTCGGGACCGAAGCGTTGAAGACATCGTGTCATCGCCGGGCCGACAGGCGCAACCCTAACCTGCCCGGGCGCAACGCAACTCGCGCATAGCCGGGTCTCGCGGCCGGCGGCTTGCGCCAAGCGGCCGCGGCTGCAATGCCGGATCAGTGCGTCCAGGGTTCGGGACGACGGAAGGCGAAATTGTCGGCGTAGGCCGCGCGGCGGCGCGCCGGCTCCTTCGGCTCGATGATCTGGTATGGAATGCCCTCGCGCTCGCAATAGGCGACCGCGTCCTCACGGGTTTGGAAGTGTAGGCTGACCTGCTGGTGCATGTCCGAGGACGAGGTCCAGCCCATCAGCGGCTCGATCGTGCGCGGCGTTTCCGGCTCGTAATCGAGCTGCCATTCCCGGGTCTTGGCAGTCCCGGATTGCATCGCGTTCTTGGAGGGCTTGTAGATCCGTGCGGTCATGGAAGAGTCGAGCCTGTCGAGCTACGGCACTGCGCCGGTTTGGTGGAAGCAACGATCCTGGTGTAAAGTTCCGCCGCGTAACGGACGTGGTCGGAATCACGTAGAGTTTTGAGGTTGGTCCCGGCCAATTGAGATTCCGTCGCCTAGCGATTTCGTTTCCTGATTTCCTATATTCTGTCCCCGGCATCGTGACAATCGTAGGCCGGCGGGCGACCTCGCAACAATACGGACGATCGGCTCCATGGAGATACAGGCTATTCTGCCCAGCAAAGGGCGCGATCTGCGGCTCGACCTGTTCCGCGGCATTGCCAACTGGGCGATCTACCTGGATCACATCCCGAACAACGTGGTGAACTGGATCACGACCCGCAACTGGGGATTCAGCGACGCCGCCGACCTGTTCGTGTTCATTTCCGGATACACCGCTTCGTTCGTGTACGCGAAGATGATGCTGGAGCGCGGTTTCATCGTCGGCGGCACCCGTCTGACCAAGCGGGTCTGGCAGCTCTACGTCGCGCACATCGTGCTGTTCGTGATCTACATCGTGGCGATCGGCTACGTGGCGGAGCGCTTTTCCGATCCCGAGATCATCAACGAGTTCAACATCGCGGGTCTCGTCGCCAATCCGGGCGAGACGTTCCGCCAAGGACTGCTGTTGAAATTCAAGCCGGTCAATCTCGACGTGCTACCGCTGTACATCGTGCTGATGGGGCTTTTCCCGCCGGTGCTATGGCTGATGTTGCGCCGTCCCGACGCGGTGATGATCGGCTCGTTCGTGCTGTATTTCGCCGCCCGCTATTTCGAGTGGAATCTGCAGGCGTTTCCGGAAGGCACCTGGTACTTCAACCCGTTCTGCTGGCAGCTTTTGTTCGTGTTCGGCGCGTGGTGTGCACTGGGCGGCACAGTCCGGTCGCGCTCGCTGATCAACTCGCGCGGCATGCTGTGGTTCTGCATCGCCTATCTGGTATTCGCGCTGATCATGACGATGGCGGGCCGTTTCCAGGAATTCGGCGATCTGTTTCCGCGCTGGCTGTACGACGCCTTCAATCCCAACGATAAAACCAACCTCGCGCCCTACCGCTTCCTGCATTTCGCGGTGATCGTTGTGCTGGTGATCCGGTTCGTGCCCAAGGATTGGAAGGGATTGGAATCGCGCGTCTTCGAACCGCTGATCAAATGCGGCCAGCAGTCGCTCGCGGTGTTCTGCGTCGGCGTCTTCCTGTCGTTCGTGGCGCATTTCGAGCTGACAATGAGCTCCGGCTCACTGCTGGCGCAGATCCTGGTGAGCGCAACCGGCATCGCGCTGATGACGCTGGTGGCGTACTACATCTCCTGGTCGAAGCAGCAGGACAAACCCGTCCGCCCGGCCCCCAAGCCGGCCGTGGCCCCCGCACCCGCGGCCCCGTCCGCTTCTGGGGCGGAGCCTCAGGCAGCCCGATCGCAGCTTCAGGACGGCAGCGCGCCAGCGGTATCGCCGGCGATGATCGCGGCGGCGCGGTCGAGCCCGGAATAGAGGTCATGGCTGGCGCCGTAGCTGGCGCCATTCTCGCTCCATGATCTCCGGAGCTCCGCTGCGGAGGCTTGGCGAAGTGCTTCGATCAGATTGCCGGGGCCGAACGGTTCCGGCAGCACCACGCCGGCATCGGCCGCCGCAACATGGCGCGCATAGCCGCACACAGCGGTGGTGATCACCGGCAGGCCGTTGACCACCGCCTCCAGGATCGCGGTGCCGGTGGTGTCGACCCGCGCCGGATGGATCAGCAGGTCCGCCCCCGCCATCAATTCGGGAATGTCGCGCCGCATACCGAGCAGCACGACGCGATCCGACACCTTGGCGTCGTCGGCGAGCCGGCGCATCAGCCGCCCCTGCTTGCTGTCGTCGGCCACCCCGGCCACCACCAGCCGAGCCTCTGGAAAGGCAGCAAGTGCCGCAACCGCTCGGTCGAGCCCCTTGGTCAAAGGATGCGCCGCGACCGCCAGCCAGACGACCGTGTTGGCACCGACGCCGAACTCGCCCCTGATCCGCTCCCGCGTACCGTCTTTTCGCAGGTCCGGATGCCGGCGGCCGGGATCGATCGTCGGCGGCATCAGCGCCAGCCGCTGCGGCTCGGTGTCCCAGGCCTGCCGAAAGCTGTCGAGCTGGTGCTGACTCAACATCAGACATTGTGTCGGCCGGCCCAGCGCAAAACTCGCCGCCTCCAGGCCGAGCTTGATGCGCCGCCGCGCCGTCAGCCGATCGGACCAGCGCGCCGGCCTCGCTTTGTCGCAGCCGTCGGCGCAATACAGCACATCGAGATCGGTCAGTTTGCCGAAGCCGGCAAGACGGTCGAACGCGCGCTTGCGGCGCGCCACGGCGTCGGCGAAGCGAAGATCCCGACCGTGATTGCTCCAGGCGTCGACCGGCAGCAGCTCGATGTTCAAGTCGGAAGGCAGGTCGCCCTGCACGCGCGAGGCCAGAATGGTGACGTCGTGGCCGCGCGCTTGGAGGCGCCGGGCGATCCCCATGCAGTCCCGCTGCAGGCCGCCGCTCGGGAACAGCGACACGATCGCCAGCGCGATCCTCATCGGCCGAACTCCCCAGCTTCACGCGCGACGACGCCTTCGACATCGCTCGCGTACCGACGGGGCGAACGCCAAATCCGTCGCAAAATCAAAAGGTCGGTTGGTCGGGGCAGCTGGATTCGAACCAACGACCTGCAGTACCCAAAACTGCCGCGCTACCAGGCTGCGCTATACCCCGATCCACGCCCCCCGATCCATGATCCGGATCCCGGGGCAGACGGCCGTCGATACACGGTTCACGGCACCCCAGCAAGCCGGGCTCCGCGCGACTTGGACATCAGTGCGACTTGAACAGCGGATGCGCCACCCTGTCGCCGGCCGCGATGCCCAGCTTCTTGGCGGTGCCGCCGCTGACCTCGAGCACGCCCGCGACGGGCCCACCGGAGGCAATGATCCGGGTCGACAGCGGCTCGGTATTTTCGGCGATCCGCAGGATGGTGCCGTCACCGCGGATAAAGATCATGTCGAGCGGGATGTAGGTGTTCTTCATCCACATCGACACTTGCTGCTCGGGCCGGAAGTCGAACAGCATCCCCTGCCCGTCCGGCAGGCTCTTGCGGTACATCAGGCCGACTTCCCGCTCCTGATCGGTAGTGGCGATCTCGACGGTAAATACATGCACGCCGGTCTTGCCGACGATCTCCAGCGACTGCATCTGCGCCGCGACCGCCCCGCCCACCGCAAGGCCGCACAGCATCACCGCCACCGCCAGCACACCGAGCCACCGCAGCCGGCGGACGTTACCCATTCGAGAAGCCTGCATTGAATCGAACCTGTTTCCTGCGCGCGACCGGGCTACGTGCTGCGGCCTGGATCGGACCTAAGACGGCCCCGCCGCGCAAAGAGCATACGCGGCAGCCGCCCGCCGATTCACAAATTGGCGATCAAGGATGGCACGATCAAGAAAGATGCACGGGCGTGCGCCGATACGCCGGGCCGAGCCTGGTCAGTGCGAGGACAGTCCCGGTGCGCCGTTCTCGGGCTGGATCTCGGCCGCCATCATGCCCTTCGAGCCCGGCCCGAACCGCACCAGCACATACTGGCCCGGCCGCAGCTCGGTCATGCCGTAGCGCCGCAGCGTTTCCATGTGGACGAAGATGTCAGGCGTGCCCTCGCCGCAGGTCAGGAAGCCGAACCCGCGCAGCCGGTTGAACCATTTCACCTGGGCGCGCTCCAGCCCGCTGGTCGGCGTCACGCTGACATGCGTGCGTGCCGGCAGCATCTGGGCCGGATGGATCGCGGTCGATTCGTCCATCGAGACGACGCGGAACGCCTGATAGCCTTTGGCGCGCTGCACGCATTCGACGACGATGCGGGCGCCCTCGTAAGCGGTCTGATAGCCGTCGCGTCGCAACACGGTGACGTGCAGCAACACGTCCGGCCAACCATTATCGGGGACGACGAAGCCGTACCCCTTGGATGCGTCGAACCACTTGATGACGCCGCTGACCTCGACCAGGTTCGCCGCATCGCCGAGGCCGGCATAGGCGTCGCGCGGGTTCACATCGCGGGACGTCGCAAGCTCGCGATGCGCACCGGCTCCGAAGTCTCGCGGCGAGAAATCAGCGGCGGGAAACTCCGCTGCTCTCGGCTTCGCAGCGCTGGCTGCGGGCAAAACACCCGGCCTCTTGGACTCAAATCCGTCCGACCCCATGACCCCGGACCCCGCACGTCATCAACCAATGCGCCGCATCTGCGACGACGATGATTCGCGCAACGTCCCATCGAACTACTCAGGATTGTGCCGCCGCGAATCTGTTGATTCGAAGATAACATCGTGGCCGGAACGGCAAAGACAAAAAAAACGTTACGCGACAACTATAAACAGCCTTGAAAGCCTGCGAATCTTACGAGGTTTAGTTGCCAACGAACGGTCCGAGCGTGTCGCCAATGTCGTGACGGATCACCAGATCGGCGATTTCATCCTGCTCGGTCGGCTCATTGTTGATGATCACGAGCTTGGCGCCGCATTCTTTGGCGAGCATCGGAAAGCCTGCGGCGGGCCACACCACGAGCGACGAGCCGATCGCGATGAACAGATCGCAATGCTGCGCGAGCTCGGTCGCGCGACGCATCGCATCCGACGGCATCGCCTGACCGAACGACACCGTCGCGGTCTTCACCGGCTCGTCGCAGGCTGTGCAATGCGGCGCATGGCCGGTGCGTTGAAACCAACCGTGCACCCAATCGAGCTCGTGACGTTTGCCGCAACCGATACAGCGCGCGTAGGTGGTGTTGCCGTGGAGTTCGACCACGTCGTGTTCGGCGAAGCCGGAGGCCTGATGCAGATTGTCGATGTTCTGCGTGATGATCGCCGGGACCTTGCCGGCCCTGTACAGCGACGCCAGCGCGCGGTGGCCGCGGCCGGGCCGGGCTTTGGCAAAGGTCTGCTCCATCGCGAAGCGCCGGCGCCAGGCTTCGTCGCGCGCGTCCTGACGGGCCACGAACTCGTCGAACGGGATCGGTTGGTTGCGACTCCACAACCCGCCGGGCGATCGAAAATCTGGAATGCCGGATTCGGTCGAAATGCCGGCGCCGGTAAAAGGCACGATCGACGATGCATGTGCGATCATGTCGCCGAGCTGTTCGACCCCGCTGGAAAGGCTGGGTGCGATCATGGTTGGATCATTTCAAGAATACCCTCTCGTCGCGCGAGCATCCGCGCGCAGCGAGCCGAAACCGTGGCGACGAGGCTGCATCGACACACGCACCGCGGAGAAGCTGACGGATCCCGTGCCCAGATTCGAAGCCACATTTTTTTGAATTGCAAGAGGGCCGCGCTGGTCGGATAGTTGAACCCGTCTCTACGGATGACCTCCTCTGAAAGAGCCCCGCGCGACCTCCAAGGCGGGGCTCTTTTCGTCGGCTATCCGAGGCGATCGGATGCGATGCCACCGTGCTCGGTGTCATTGCGTTCCGTTCGCCGCACCTCCTCCGAGCGAGCATAAGGTCTGGAGCCTCGGCTCCGGGCCTTATTGTTTTGGGGGCCAGATTGGGCAGGATCGCGATCATCGACGCCGTCGGACGCTCCCGCGCTTCCTCTTGCCGTCGTTCCGTCGCAGACTCCCCGTGAGCTTTTCCCAAGGAGACCCAATGCACATGCGTTACCTGCACACCATGCTGCGCGTCCGCAATCTCGACGTCGCCCTAAAATTCTTCGTCGGAGCGCTCGGCCTCAAGGAGGTCCGCCGCATCGACAACGACAAGGGCAAGTTCACGCTGCTGTTCCTGTGTGCGCCGGAGGACGAGGAACTGGTGAAGCGTCCAAACGGACGCCCGGCTCCGACGATCGAGTTGACCTACAATTGGGACGAGGAAACCTATGGCGAAGATCGCTTCTTCGGTCATCTCGCCTTCGAAGTCGACGACATCTATGCCACTTGCGAACGGCTGATGAAGCTCGGCATCACCATCAACCGTCCACCGCGCGACGGCCAGATGGCGTTCGTGCGGTCGCCGGATCTGCATTCGGTCGAGCTGTTGCAGAAGGGCGAAGCCTTGCCGCCGCAGGAGCCGTGGGCCTCGATGCCGAACACCGGCCATTGGTGAGGCGGGAACGCGCCGACTGCCTATAGCGTCGTTCCGGGAATCGAGGCCGTCTGACGGCACGGAACGACGCGCCGCAGCTCGCGTTGGTCGAGTAACCAACGGAGGACATCAATGGCGCGAGGACTTTACTTTGGCTGATCGGCATTCCGATCCCGATCATCATCTTGCTGTGGCTGTTCTTCGGCCACTGAGATGACGACCGCTGCAAACGGTCGCGACGGGCTCCACGTCTCAAGGAGCCCGTCGTGCGGCGGCCGGCGCAGCCCGCTCAATTGACGAATTTGACGCCGAGCGTGGTGCCGCTTCGCCACACCACTTCGCAGTGCCGGCCCTGACGGGCATCTCGCGAAAATCCCAGCCGCAGCCGCGCTCCGAGCGACTCCGCTTCGCTCAGAACCAGCTTGGCCCCAGAACTCGACAGATCCAGCACCTCACAGGGACGCGCGGCAAAGCCACCGTCGAGCGTGATCCAGCCGCGCTGGCGCACCGACTTGCGCTGCTCGCGTTTGGTCTTGTCCTTGGCCATGGCTTTCTCCTCGACCTGGTCTGGGCGGCCTTGCCGGCGGACACGCTCCGCACGACAAGCCGCATCCGCGCGCGCGACGTGAGAACTTCAGCTCCGAATGCTCAGAACTGCTCCTGCTCTAGGTCCAGGGCTGTTGAAAAATCGTTGCAAGATTTAGCGAAAAGCCGGTGTATCGGCAGATCGCCACGCAGAGCGCTTGCCCCTCGGAAAAAACGCCTCTATACGTTCGCCGCTGCTTCGCGGCGGGCCGGTTCCCCGCCCCTGCTGAAGCAGCCGTTTCGGGTAAAACCGTGCGTTTCCGCCTGCGAGCGATGTCCGTATCGCGAGTGTCCGGCGGCTACGCTCCCTTCGTCTATCGGTTAGGACGCCACCCTTTCACGGTGGAGAGAGCGGTTCGATTCCGCTAGGGAGCGCCACCCTTGTTTTTCAGCGCAGCAATGATCTTGGCGACTCGCTCGTCGGCCAGCAACGTCCAGGCGGAGTCTGGGGCCGGGCTGACCTCGTAGAAATCGGTCTTGCCGCAGCTCGGGCACTCGTAGATTCGCAATTCAATGGACTGAACCGGCGAAATCCGGGCGAGGCCTGTGCGCGATCCGCAGCGCGTGCATCGCGGTCGTGTCTCTGGACTCATGACGCCCCCGAACGGAGACTGATTGACCAAGGCGCGGGAAATCCGCAAAAATACAATCTTAGATTGTATCGCGCTGGTTTATACACCCGAATTCATCATTTAAGGAATCGAATATCGAGATAACGGCCATGTAGGCCATAGCAACTTGGTCGAAGACCAGGTGGCGAGATCCCGCCCCGTTGCGAGCAATCGCAAAAGCCGCAAATCGCGGATCGACCGCGCGCCTTTCGACAGACCGGCAGCTCAAATCGACAGTCGAAGAAGCTGATCAGGCGAATACGAACAGCGTAATCGCGAGTGCCAACGCGACAAGATGCAAAACGGCCGGGATCATCGTTCCACTCCCGCCAAAGTCGTCGCAATCAAGCGCTATCATTAACCGATTCCCTCGCCGTTTGGATTTCGGTCACGCTCGCGAACGAAGCACACGGACAGGACCGAAACCTTTCTCACCGAAACGCGTTGCGCGAGGTAAGTTCCTGCTCGGGAACCATTGAAGGAGAACTCCCCATGTCCCTGCCAGATGACAGCGTTCGTCCCGAAGACGTTGCGCGCTTGCAGGCCCGCGTCGAGGCCGCCATCCGCGATCACTGGAAGGCCTATCTGTTCGAGGGTATCCTACTGCTGATCATCGGCTTTGCAGCGATCCTGCTACCGCTGCTCGCCAGCCTCACCTTCACCATCATGCTCGGCTGGCTGTTCTTCATCGCCGGCGTGGCTGGCGTCGGCTTCTCGATCTGGGCCCGGAAGGGCCCCGGCTTCTGGTGGTCGCTGCTGTCCGCCGCGCTGGCATTGGTCGCCGGCCTGGTGCTGATCGCGATGCCGCTGCAGGGCACACTGACCCTCACCTTCATCGTCGGCGTCTATTTCCTCGCCGAAGGCGTCGCCAGCATCATGTACGCGTTCCAGCATCGCGGCCGGATGTCGGAACGCTGGGGCTGGATGCTCGCCGCCGGTATCGCCGACATCCTGGTGGCGTTCATCATCATCTCGGGCTGGCCTGGCACAGCCTGGGCGATCGGCTTGCTGATCGGCATCAACCTCGTGTTCGGCGGGACCTCGCTGATCGCGATGGCCCTCGCCGCCCGCAAGGCGAGTTGACATCAAAGGCGTTGGCCGCGGCTCGCGTCAGCAGCCGCGGCAGATGCTCTTGATCTTGCGGTCGAGCGCCGCGTCTTGCGGATCGATTTGATCGATCGTCCGCTCCGGCGGCGTGTCGGACCGTCGCGGCTGCAGATGACCAATGGGCGCCTGTCTGGTCCCCGATCCGCTCGAGGCGCCCCGCGACATCGTCGAGCCGGGTGACGAGGTCGTGGCTCCGCCAGAGCCGGATTGCGCGAACGCAACGCCGCCGCTCAGTGTCAGGATCGCGGCTGCGATCATCACAGGTTTCATCGGAGCTCTCCTTCCATCCAAGTTGCCGTCGCGACGCTGGTCTGCGACGGCGCCAGCAGCAAAGCGATCTGCGCCAGCCAGCGGTCCCGCGCCGACCTCGTACCAACGCATTACGCTCCGCTCAGTTGCGGTGCCTCAGGAGCGACGGCGAACCATCGCTCATTCCGATTGCGGCGGATACAAATGCACCTCGCCACAATAGTCGGCGACACGATAGCGCGAATCCGCTTCGGTTCCATCTCCGTCCGACAAATAATTGGGGCCAACCGGCGCCTTACCGTAGCCGCCGGGAATGTCGAGCACATACTCCGGCTGGCAAAGTCCGGAAACATTGCCGCGCAGTGCTCGCATCAAGGCCTGACCTTCTGCGAGCGTGGTCCGCAGATGCGCGGTGCCGGGCGCCAGATCCCCGTGATGCAGGTAGTACGGCTTGATGCGGCATGCCACGAAGGCACGCATCAGCGCCTCCAGTGTCGGCAGGTCGTCGTTGACACCGCGCAGCAGCACCGATTGGCTGAGCATCGGAATCCCGGCGTCTATAATCCGCGCGCATGCTGCCCGCGCAGCCTCAGTCAATTCGCGCGGATGATTGGCATGCAGCGCGAGCCAGGTCGTTTTTCCAGGCGCACGCAGGGCCCGAACCAGATCCGGCGTTACCCGTGCAGGGTCGGCGACCGGCAGGCGGGTGTGGAAGCGGATGATCTTGACGTGCTCGATCGCGGCGAGCTCAGCCATGAGCTCGGCAAGACGCCGCGGTGACAGCATCAGCGGATCGCCGCCGGTGAAAATCACTTCCCAGATCTCGTCGTGCGCACGGATGTAGTCGAGCGCCGAAGCGGTCGCCTCACGCGACAGCGCGTTGTCCTTGCCGGGGCCGACCATCTCTCGGCGGAAGCAGAACCGGCAATATACCGCGCAGACGTGCACCGGCTTGAACAGCACCCGATCACGATGGCGATGCACGATGCCTTCGACCGGCGAATGCGCGGCATCGCCGATCGGATCGTCCCGCTCGGCGGACAGTGTCACGAGTTCATCGGCTTGCGGGATGTACTGCCGCGCGATCGGATCGTCGGGATCGTCGCGATCGATCAGCGCCGCGACCGCCGGCGTCACCGCGACCGCATAGCGCGCCGCGACCTGCTCCAGCATCGGGCGATCATCCGCGGCGGCGAGGCCCTCGGCGATCAGTTCGGCCGGTTGCCGCAACGTCGCCGCTGCCGGGGTGTTCAATCGCGTGACCTTGGTCATGAGCCCTCGCCCGCCGGCAGCGTCCACACCACCTGATCGATCGTCGTCGCACCGGCCGCCAGCATCACCAAACGGTCGAAGCCGAGCGCAACGCCACTGGCTTCGGGCATTTCGGCGACCGCTGCGAGAAACGCCTCGTCGAGCGGATAGCGCTCGCCATAACGCCGCTCCTTCTCGTCCATCGCTGCGACGAAGCGCGCCCGCTGCTCGCTGGCGTTGGTGAGCTCGCCGAAGCCGTTGGCGAGTTCGACGCCGCAGGCATACAGCTCGAACCGTTCGGCGACGCGTAGGTCGTCGGGCTTGGCCCGCGCCAGCGCAGCTTCCGGCGCAGGGTATTCGCTGAGCACCGTCAGTCGTCCGTCGCCAAGCCACGGCTCGACATGCTCGACCAGTACCTTGCTGAAGATGTCAGACCAAGTGTCGTCGTCGGCAATCCGCACGCTGCCGGCGGCGGCCGACGCCAGCGCGGCGCGATCCCCCTCACCTGCGCTGATCGTCGCCAGCAGGTCGATGCCGGCATAGCGGATGAATGCCTCTGCAACCGTCAGACGCTCCGGCTCGGCCCGCGGATCGGCGCGCCGTCCCCTGAACGAGAATGCACCGATTCCTGTGGCCTCGGCCGCGACGCGGATCAGCGCGATGGTGTCGTCGATCACCTGCTGGTACGGCGCCTCGGCGCGATACCACTCCAGCATGGTGAACTCCGGCAGATGCACCCGGCCCCGCTCGCGATCGCGAAACACCCGAGCCAGTTCGAAGATGCGCGTCTCACCGGCCGCCAGCAGCTTCTTGCAGGCAAACTCCGGCGAGGTCCGCAGGTATCGGGTCCGCCGTTCGCCATCAGGGCCCTGCAGTTCGGTCCGCGGCGCGTGCAAATGGGTCTCGTTGCCCGGCGAGATTTGCAGGACCGCGGTCTCCACCTCGGTGAAATCCGCGCCCTCGAACCAGCCGCGCACGGCGCGCGTCGCCGCGCCCCTCGCGCGCAAAAACGGCTGACGGTCCAGATACCTATCCCTGTTCCACCAGGGCGACGGATGGGTCTGCGTCTCCATCTCAAGTCGCCCCCGCGCGGCCGCGCAAAACACTGGCATCAGCGCCACAAATCAGTATGTTGCGGCCCGAAACCGTTTCGGCCTCGGGATACCAACGCCCGGATCGGGCCCGGACCTGAACGACAGGAAACATTCCTTTGAGAGTCATCGCCAGTTCTATTCGCAAGGGCAACGTCCTCGAGCAAGATGGGAAGCTTTACGTTGTCCTGTCTGCCGAAAACATCCATCCCGGCAAGGGCACCCCGGTCAGTCAGATCGAAATGCGCCGAATCAGCGACGGCGTGAAGATCTCGGAGCGCTACAAGACCACTGACCAGGTCGAAAAGGTCACCATCGAAGAGCGCAACTACAGCTTCCTCTACGAGGATGGCGAAGGTTTCCACTTCATGGAGCCGGAATCCTACGATCAGGTCCAGGTCGCCAAAGACGTCGTCGGCTCGGCCGCGCCTTACCTGCAGGAAGGCATGGTGGTGAAGCTGTCGATGCACGACACCACTGCCGTCGCGATTACGCTGCCCCAGCGCGCCACGCTCGAAGTGGTCGAGACCGAGCCGGTGACCAAGGGCCAGACCGCATCGTCGTCCTACAAGCCGGCGGTGCTGTCGAACGGCGTTCGCACCGCCGTCCCGCCGCACATCGGCACCGGCACCCGCATCGTGGTGCTGACCGAAGACGGCTCCTACGTCGAGCGCGCCAAGGACTGATCGGGCTTCGTCCCGACTGATTGCGACCAAAGCCCGCCGCGCTCCGGCGGGCTTTTTCATGAGCTTGGCACACGGACGATCAGCGCCGCGGCGGCGGCTGCTCCGGGACGAACACGCTGACGGCTTTCTGCAGCAGTTCGAACCGCGCCGGCGTGAAGGTCACCAATTCGCCGTCGGCGTTGACCGGACGCGGCTTGCGCGTGCGGATTTCGAACGACGTGCCGCGCGCGGCGCGCACTTCGCGCCATAGACCGTGACGGCCCTTGCGGAAATCGTAAGCCACCGCCAGCAACTTCCACACCTGCGCGAATTCGAGCGAATACAGATCGAACTGCCCGTCGTCGATCTCGGCGGTGTGCTCGACCGCCATGCCGCCGCCGTAGTAGCGCCCATTGCCGACCGCGACCTGCATCGTCTTGACCCGGACCTCGTCGTCGGGAGAGACGATCACCGCGTGAAACGGCCGTGCCCTGCTCAGCACCTTCGCCGCGGTCAGCGCGTAACTGAAGCGGCCGAACCGACGCTTGCTTTCGCCGCTAAGCTCGCGCGCCAGGTCGGCGCTGAGTCCGACGCTGGCGACGTTGAAGAACTTGTGGCCGTTGACCGCGCCGAGATCGATCGTCTGGCGGTGGCCGGCGACGATCACGTCCGCCGCAGCTTCCATATCGGTCGGCAAACCAAGCGTCCGTGCCAGATCGTTGGCGGTGCCGGCCGGGATGATGCCGAGCGGCAGTTTGGTCTTCACCAACGCCGGCGCGGCGGCGTTCAGCGAACCGTCGCCGCCCGCGATCACCACGGCCTCTGCGCCCTCGGCATGGGCTTCGATCCAGGTAGCGACTTCGTGCGGACTGCTCGGTGCCGACACCATCAAATCGAACCCGGCGGCACTGAGCCGCGAGCCAGCAAGCCCAACGGCCCGACCACCGGATCGGCTGCCACGGTTGATCACCATCAGCAGCCGTCGCACCGCCCCCGGCTGCACACAACGACGATCGGTTGGGACAGCATCACCGGGCGGCAGCTCTTCCGGCTCAGAGGCGACATCGAATTCCTGGTCCACCTGCGATCCTCGATAGAGCCGGTCAGAGCTTCGCGCGCGCATGCGTCTGCGAAGGGGTGATGGTGACGCCAATTGGGTGACCGACTTCATTGGTACAAGGGCACAGGCAGAGACATCATGTCGCTGCCGCCCCAGGGAACCATTTGCGGTTCCGGTCCGGAGCATGCCCGCGTCGCGCGGCGGCTTTGGGAGAGGCCGGCAATGCCGTAGACTGCCGACCATGTCCAACCGCGATTCCCACGCTTCCCTCACCCGCCGCCGCCTGCTGCAAATCGGACTCGGCGCATCGGCGATGCTGCCGGCCGTCGCGGCGATCGCAGCGCCGGCGGGCTTTGACGAATGGCGCGACGCGTTCCGGAGCAAGGCGATTGCCAAAGGCATCTCGCCGCGCACTTGGGATCGGGTCATGGGCCCGGTCGAGCCCGACATGAGCGTGTTCGCGAAGCTGAAGAAGCAGCCTGAGTTCAAAGAGCAGCTCTGGCAGTACATCAACCGCCGGGTCTCGGACTGGCGGATCACCGCGGGACGCGAGGCACTGCGCAAGAACGAAGCGCTGTTCGCGCGGATCGAGCGCGATTTCGGCGTCGAGCGCGGCACGCTGCTCGCCTTGTGGGGCGTCGAGAGTGCCTATGGCGATCCGCTGGTGCAGCAGAATCATATGCGCCCCGTGTTTCCGTCGCTCGCCGCCTTGGCCTGGCGCGAGCCGCGGCGGCGGACCTATTGGGAAACCGAGCTGATCAACGCGCTGCGGATCGTCGACAGGGGCTGGTCGACGCCTGAGGAGATGCGGGGCTCCTGGGCCGGGGCGATGGGCCACAGCCAGTGGATGCCGGAAGTGTGGCTGAACGTCGGCATCGACTATGACGGCGACGGACGCGTGTCGCCGTTCGGCCGGCCGGACGATGCGCTCGGCTCGACCGCGAAGTACCTGGTCAGGCGCGGCAAGTATCACCGCGGCGAGCATTGGGGCTACGAGGTCGAAGGCCCCGGCGGCGCGGTCAGCGGTCGCCGCAGTTACTTGGAGTGGTCGCGCTCCGGCGTCTCCCGCGCCGACGGCCAGCCATTTCCCGATCCCTCGGCCAGCGCGACGATGTGGGTGCCGGTCGACGGCGGCCCGAAATTCCTGCTCGGTCCGAATTTCTACGCCGTCAAGAGCTACAATCCGTCGATGAACTACGCCCTCGCGATCTGCCACCTCGGCGATCGCATTCTCGGCGGCGGACCGTTCGTGCACCCCTTCCCCGGCTCCGAGCGTGCATTGACGCTCGCCGAAGTGCAGGAGATGCAGACGAGGCTGACACGCGCCGGGTTCGACACCGGCGGCACCGACGGCCGGGTCGGCAACGACACCATGAAAGCGATCCGCGACTTTCAGCTCAAGGCTGGCCTGCTCCCGGCCGACGGCTACGGCGGGCTGAAAGTGCTGGCACGGCTGCGTCAGGGCAGATAGAGGCCGCGGACCGTTCGATGCGACATCACTGGACGTGGCACCGGATCAGGGCGCTGGCGCACGAGGAGTGGCGCGAGCTCGTCACCTTCAATCCGAGTGACCGGCCGTGGCAGATGCCGTTCTCGGCCGCGCTCGCCGCCGGAGTGCCGATGCTGATCGGCGCTTACTTCGATCACCTCGACTACGGCCTGATCTCCTCGCTCGGCGGCATGGCATTTCTGTATTTGCCGCGCACGCCGCTGCATCACCGCATGGTCTCGATGATGGCGGCGGGATTCGGCTATGCCGCTTGCTACACGCTCGGGCTGGTCGTGCATCTGCTGCCCTGGCTGCTGGTGCCGGCGATCACCTTCACGGCGGTCTTGGTGACGATGCTGTGCCGGTTCTATCGGGTCGGGCCGCCCGGCAGCATGTTCTTCGTGATGGCAGCGGCGATCGCCGCCTATACGCCGGGCGATCTGATGCAGGTGCCGCTCAAGGCGGGGCTGTTCGTACTCGGCAGCCTGCTCGCAACCCTGATCGCGATGGTCTACTCGGTGGTCGTGCTGAGGATCCGCGATCCGCTGCCGGTGCCGCCGCTGGCGACCGACGATTTCGAACACGTCGTGCTCGACGCCGTCGTGATCGGCGTGTTCGTCGGCTTCGCGCTGGCGCTGGCTCAGGCGCTGCAGCTCGAACGCCCATATTGGGTGCCGGTGAGCTGCCTCGCGGTGATCCAAGGGCTGTCGGTGCGCGCGATCTGGAATCGGCATCTGCACCGGCTGCTCGGCACCGCGATCGGGCTCGGCGTCGCCGCCATCCTGCTGGCGCTGCCGCTGGAGAAATGGAGCATTGCGTTCGCGGTGATCGCGCTCAGCTTCATCATCGAAACCGCGGTGATCCGGCACTACGGCTTTGCCGTGATCTTCATCACCCCGCTCACCATCTTCCTCGCCGACGCCGCCACGCTCGGCCAGGAGCCGGCGCACCAAATCATCGCGGCGCGGTTCATAGACACCGTGATCGGCTGCGTGGTCGGCCTGATCGGCGGCGTCTGCCTGCACAATGCTGCGTTCCGCAAGGCAGCGGCCGGCTTGATCCGCCGGCTGATCCCGGCCTATCTGATCCCTGCCAAGCACGACCGAGGCGATTGACCGAAAGTCAGGGTTTTGCCCCGGCCAAGCTGTGGAATAATACCCTTCCGCCCTCTCTTCAGGATGTATCGCCGGATTGAGCCATGACCGACGTGCGCCCGCAGGCCGAAACCTTCCAAGCTCCGCTGGACGAAATCGTCTGGAACACAACTTTTCGCCGCGGCTTCGCCGAAGCCCGCTCGGGCCGCACCCCGCGCTACGACGATGAAGTGATGTTCCAGGACGGCCTCGCCTGGGTCTACGAGTGGGGCCGCCAGTTCGCCATCCTGGCGCCGCCGGATCTGCCGCTGGTACTGCCCGAAGAAGGCGCTCTGAACCCGAAAGCCGTCGAGCTGTTTCGGGAGCTGGTGATGCAGGGCGAAATCTGCACCTGAAGATCTTTGCCTTGAAGTCGATCCGGGACGCGAACTGGCGCGTCCCGGATCATCGTCCGTTCGTTATGCGGCGCGCACAGTATCCAGGAAGCGGCTGACCTCGCCCTTCAACCGCGTGCTGTCCTTGGCCAGCGACTGCGCCGACGACAGAACCTGCGCCGACGCCGAACCGGTTTCGGTCGCGCCGCGCTGGACGTCGATCACGTTCGAGGAGACCTGCTGCGTGCCCAGTGCAGCCTGCTGCACGTTGCGCGAGATCTCCTGCGTCGCCGCGCCCTGCTCTTCGACCGCCGCGGCGATCGTCGACGCGATCTCTGACAATTGCTCGATCGTGCCGGTGATCTGCTTGATGGCCGTCACCGAGTCGTTGGTCGCAACCTGGATTCCGGAGATCTGCTGGCTGATTTCGCCGGTCGCCTTGGCGGTCTGCTCGGCGAGAGCCTTCACCTCGGACGCAACCACCGCGAAGCCTCGTCCCGCCTCACCGGCGCGCGCAGCCTCGATCGTCGCGTTGAGCGCGAGCAGATTAGTCTGACCGGCGATGGTGTTGATCAGCTCGATGATGTCGCCGATCCGGGTCGCCGCCTTCGACAGCTCGCTGACGCGGTCGTCGGTGCTGCGCGCCTGATTGACCGCATCCAGGGCGATGCGCGCGGATTCCTGCACTTGGCGGCTGATCTCACTGATCGAAGAGCTGAGCTCTTCGGTCGCCGAAGCGACCGACTGGACGTTGGTGGACGCTTCTTCCGAGGCAGCCGCAACCGTCGAGCTGAGATGCTGGGCACGGTCGGCGGACTGCGTCAGCGTGCTCGCCGACGCTTCCAGCTCGGTCGAGGCGGACGACACCGTGTTGACGATCTCGCCGACTGCGGCCTCGAAGCCGTTCGCCATCTTCATCATCTCGGAGCGACGCTGCTCGGCCTGACGACGCTCCGCCTCCTGCTGCTCGGCTTCGAGCTGCCGCACGCGGATGGCATTGTCCTTGAAGACCTGGACGGCCGCCGCCATCTTGCCGATCTCGTCCCGGCGCTCGGCATGCGGCACGTCGACCGTCAAATCGTTCTGCGCAAGCCGTCCCATGGCTGCCGTCATGTCGACAATGCCTCGGGTCACCGCACGGCCGAGGAACAACAGGCCGGCGACGATGATCACGATCATCACCACGGCGCTGACGATAATCGCCGTGTATGATGACGACAGCGCCGTCGCTGCAGCCTCGGCGCGCACCGACAGCAGCGAAGCTTCGGTATCGACCAACTCGCGAACCAGCATGCGAATGCTGTCCATCGCCTTCTTACCCGCCCCCGACGCTTCGAGTCCCCTGGCTTCGCTCACGGTTTGCGGGTTCTTCATCAGTGCGATTTCTCGCTCAGCGACATTGCCGCGCCATTCGGCACCGGCGGCGGCGATCTGATCGAGCCGCGCCTGCTGCGCCGGATTGTCCGAAGTCAGCCGCTTCGTCTCCGCCAATGACGTGCGAAATGCCTTGTCCGAAGCACGATAGGGCTCGAGGAATTTGTCTTCACCGCTGATCAGGAAGCCGCGAACACCGGTTTCGCCGTCGACCATCGACGCGACGATCGACTTGGCCTGGTCCATCACCTGATAGGTATGGGTCGTCATGTCGTTGTTTTGCGCGAGGACGGCCAGGTTGCGCACGATCAGTCCGTTGGCCGCTAGCGACACCACAGCGATCAGAAAAAAGATACCTGCCAGCTTGTAGGAGGTCCTCAGATTGAGCAGAGAAGACAGCATCGTCGTTGTTCTTTCCTTCTGGAGCGATTTGGCAAAACGTCTCTGACGACGCGGCCAATAGATGGCGGATCAGCAACCGCCCAGCTGCCGACACATCGAGAGCAAGAAGAACGATTAGTTGATCGACTCACGAGCGAGCCGTGTCCACACCCGCCGAACACCAACGCGCGAGGCTTTCATCGCCATGCCGCACTCAAGTTCCGCCCGCACACCGAACAATTAGTAAACGCGTGGGAATTACTTGCCAGATCGAGACATTTTCAATTTTGCATTGCGCAGATCGCCACTACACAACCACGTAGTAACGTCACGATCCCCGTAGAAATACGAGGCCGGATATCGCCCCTCTCAACCAGGGATCGACGCCGACAAAATCTACACCATCGAAGCGTGCTCTTCCGGATGCGAACAGGCCGGCGATTCGGTGTAGCCGCACCGAACGAATCACCAACAGCGTTGATGCAGATTGATCGCGAAACGGAATTAGTTGGCAGAGCGACCGCTGGATTAGCGAATCATCGTCGGTCCGGCGTCGGGCAGCGCGACGTCGATGACGCGGAGCTGGACGCGTTCAGCACCCTGCCAGCGGTCGATGCTGAGGCTGCCGGCGACGTGCAGTGTCTGGCCGCGATTCTCGGTCAGCGCGTTGCCCAGCTTCTGACCGACGCTGCGAAACGCGATGCCGTTGACGGTCGCACCGTCGCCGGACTTGAAGCGCAGACGCAGGTGCGCCTGCCCGACTTCGTCGGCATAGACGAGCTGGTGCGCCGGCAACGCGACGACCGGCTCCGGAGTGCCGGCGCCGAACGGCCCTGCCCGATTCAACGTCGCGGCGAGCGCGGTCGTCACGCCGCGCGCCGACACAGCGCCGTCGATATACAGCTCGTTGACGTGGCGCGACTTGGCGACGTCCGCCGCGAGCGTCGTCTCCAGCCAGGCGCGGAATTCGGCAAGCCGCTCCTTGCGCAGTGTCACGCCCGCCGCCATGGCATGGCCGCCGCCCTTCAGCAGCAAGCCGTCGTGTACGGCTTGGCGCACCGCCTTGCCGAGATCGACACCGGAGATCGATCGGCCGGAGCCGGTCCCGATGCCACCGGGCTCCAGCGCGATCGCGAAGGACGGCCGGCCGAACTTCTCCTTCAGGCGCGAGGCGACCAAGCCGACCACGCCGGGGTGCCAACCTTCCGATGCGGTGACGATTACCGCACCCTTATCCTCGAGGCCGAGAGACGCCATCGCCTCGGCTTCGGCCTGGGCCTCGGCCTTCTGCTCGATCTCCCGGCGCTCGCTGTTGAGGCGGTCGAGTTCAGCGGCGATGCGAGCGGCTTCGGAGACGTCGGATTCGAGCAGCAGCCGAACGCCGAGATCGGCGCGGCCGATCCGGCCGCCGGCGTTGATGCGCGGGCCGAGCATGAAGCCGAGATGCCAAGCCTCCGGCGGGCCGCCCAGCCTCGCCACGTCCATCAGCGCGGTGTGGCCGACATGGTCGCGCCGACGCATCGCGACCAGGCCCTTGGCGACGAAGGCGCGGTTCAGCCCGATCAGTGGCGCCACGTCGGCGACCGTGCCGAGCGCGACGTGATGCAGCATGTCCAGAAGGTTCGGCTCTGGCCGCTCAGTGGTCCAGAATCCGCGGTGCCGCAGCTCGCGATTGACCGCGACCAGCGTCATCAGCACCAACCCGACCGCGGCGAGATGGCCGAGCCCCGACAGATCGTCGGGCCGGTTCGGATTGATCAGGGCCTCGACCTCGGGCAGCTCGTCGCCGCATTGGTGATGATCGATTACCACCACGCCCATGCCGAGCCGCCGCGCCTCGGCGAGCGGCTCCAGGCTGGTGGTGCCGCAATCGACAGTGATCAGCAGCGTCGCGCCTTTGCCCGCGAGCATGCGAATTGCATCGATGTTCGGGCCATAGCCTTCGAAGATGCGGTCGGGAATGTGGATCAGCGGGTCGAGCCCGCAGTGGCGCAAGTGCCACGCCAGCAGCGCCGACGAGGTGGCGCCATCGACATCGTAATCGCCGAAGATCGCCACCTGCTCGCCGCGCGCGGCGGCGTCCGCAATCCGGTTGGCGCCCGCTTCCATCTGGGTCAGCGACGCCGGATCGGGCATCAGCTTGCGGATCGTCGGGTCGAGGAAATCCTCGACCTGATCGATCTCCACACCCCGCCCTGCCAAAACCCGCGCCAGCATCTCGGGCAATTGATAACGCTGCACCATCGCCTGTGCCTTGGCGGTGGCGCGCACATCGAGCCGATCCCGCCACGCCTTACCGGTGGCGGAGCGGGTCACGCCGAGAAACGCCGGCACGGTTTCGGGCGGCAATGCGGATACGGGAGGCGTCATGGTCAGCGCAGATAAGCACGAAGTGCGGGACGCGCAAACCGGAGCAGTAAATGCTCCACGCCTCATGCACTGGGTCGTCATTCTGAGGCGCTCGCCCTCGGGCGCGAGCTCGATGGATCCGGCGACAAGCGCAAGCAGCCCATCCTTCAAGGCCGCGCTACGCGCGGCGCCTCAGGATGACGCCCAAAACATGGAAAGGAACGAGATCAGCACCCAAGACGGTCGGCGACGCCGGCCAGATCGTCCGCCACGATGGTCCAATCGCCAGTGGCTTCGAAGTCGATCGTCTGCAGCGGGCCATATTCGGTGGGACGCGGAATGAATGCGGTCTTCAGGCCCAGGGCCTGCGCGGCCTGAAGATCGTAATTGTGCGCGGCGACCAGCATCACTTCACCCGGCTGCAGATTGAGCAGCTTTGCCGCGCCGAGATAATTCTCCGGATCCGGCTTGTAGTGCCGGAAGATGTCGCTGCCGAGAACCAGATCCCACGGCAGACCGGCATTCTTCGCCATCCGGGTCAATAGGCCGACATTGCCGTTCGACAGCGGGGCCAGGATGTACTTGGTCTTCATCCGCTCCAGGGCCGCGACGACCCCCGGCCATGGCTTCAGCCGATGCCAGCCGGTGACCATGTAATCGAGATCGTCCTCGGTCAGCCCCGTGATGCCGAACCCGCCGACCAGTTGCTTCAGCGATAGCCGGTGCAATTCATCGAGGGTGAGAAAATCGGCCTGCGGATTGTTGCGTACGGCATCCATTGACGGCACGTAAGCCTGCCGCCATGCGTCGATCAATCCGGCCCAGTCGCCTTCAAGGCCACGGTTAGCTGCGTAGGCCGAGAGATCGTCGATCAGGCTGGTCCGCCAATCGACCACGGTGCCGAACACGTCGAACAGCAGGGCTTTGACATCGATCGGCTCGGTGACCGGCATGGCATTCATCCCTCGTTGTTTTCTGTCATTGCGAGCGAAGCGAAGCAATCCAGTGTCACGAGCTCCGTCTGGACTGCTTCGTCGCTTCGCTCCTCGCAATGACGTTGTTGGGCTGGCTACAGTATCTTCCGATACTGCATGAAGCCGGAATCCTCGGCAATGCGGTCGTAAAGCAGACGCGCGGTGGCGTTGCTGGTCTGGGTCAGCCAATGCACGCGGCTGCAGCCGTCGGCTTTGGCGCGCGCGTACACCGCCTCGATCAGCTTGCGGCCAAGGCCGAGCCCGCGGGCGGTGTCGTCGACGAACAAATCCTGCAGATAGCAGTAATCACCGGCCGTCCAGCACGACCGATGATAGATGAACTGCACGATGCCGGTGAGCTTACCGTCCACATAGGCGCCGAGCAGATGCATCGGCTCGGCGGGATCGTGAAACCGCGCCCAGGTGACGTCGGAGGTGCCGGGCGCGAGGGTCGCTTTGTAGAACTCCAGATAGCCGCCCCACAGCGGCTCCCACGCGGCCCGTTCGTCGGGGCCGACGGGACGAATCTCGACGGCCATCCGACGATCTCCTTAGTCCAGGTGGAACTTTTCGAACTGGCGGTGATCCGCCTTGATGTAGCGCACCGTGCCGGTGACCGAACGCATCACCACGGTCTCGGTCTGGATTACATGCTTGCGGAACTTGACACCGGACAGCAGCGAGCCGTCGGTCACGCCGGTCGCGGCGAACAGGCAGTCGCCCTTCACCATATCCTCGATCTGGTAGACGAAATTCGGATCCTCGATGCCCATCGACTCGGCGCGGTTGCGCTTGGAGTGGGTGTCGAGCAGCAGCCGACATTGCATCTGGCCACCGATGCAGCGCAGCGCCGCCGCGGCCAGCACGCCTTCCGGCGCGCCGCCGGTGCCCATGTAGATGTCGACGCCGGTGTTGTCCGGATCGGCGCAGTGGATCACGCCGGCCACGTCACCATCGGTGATGAGCTGGACGCCCGCGCCGGTGGCGCGGATCTTGGCGATCAGCTCGGCATGGCGGGGCCGGTCGAGCACCAGCACGGTGATGTCGTGCACCGGAACGTCCTTGGCATTTGCCAGCCGGCGGATGTTGTCTTCCGGCGGTGCGTCGATGTCGATCACGCCCTTGTCGTATCCCGGGCCGATCGCGATCTTCTGCATGTAGACGTCGGGCGCGTGCAGCAGCGTGCCGCCTTCGGCCATCGCCATGGTGGCGATCGAGCCCGGCATGTTCTTGGCGCAGAGCGTGGTGCCTTCGAGCGGATCGACCGCGATATCGACCTTCGGGCCGGTGTCGACGCCGGCGCCGACCTTCTCACCGATGAACAGCATCGGCGCTTCGTCCCGCTCGCCCTCGCCGATTACGATGGTGCCTTCGATCGGCATCTTGTTGAGTTCGCGGCGCATCGCGTCCACCGCGGCCTGGTCGGCGCCCTTCTCGTTGCCGTGGCCGCGCAGCCGCGCCGCAGAGACTGCGGCGCGCTCGGTCACGCGCACGATCTCCAGCGTCAGGATGCGCTCCAGCAACAATTGCGGCGGAACGGAAATGGTGGTCGACATCGGCCCAGCTCCTCAAAACAGCGCCCCCGCGCTTGCGGCGGGGGCTGTACGAATGGTCGAACTCAGTTCTTTTCGATCCGGATCACCTGTGGCCGGCCGCTGATCACCTTATCGCGCTGCACTGCCTGCAGCGCGCGGCGCACCGCGTCTTCGGCGGTGGCGTAAGTGATCAGGATCACCGGCACCGGGACCGACGATTTGGCCGCCTTGCCGTTGGCATCGACACTGCGGTGCGGATGCCGCTGCACGATCGACTCGATCGAGATGTCCTGCTCGGCGAGCCGTTTGGCGATGGTGGCGGCGGTACCGGCATGATCGCGCGCCAGCAACCGCAGGTAGTAGCCGCCCTCGTGACGCTGCATCGGCGCCTTCGCGGTCGCCTTCAGCCCCGCCACCGGCCGGCCGAACGGCACCGCACGAATGCCGCGCGCGACGTCGGCGATATCGGCCACCACCGCGGACGCAGTGGCAGCAGCGCCGGCGCCGGCACCGACCAAAGTGATCGGCGGAATGCCGTCGCCATCGATCGATACCGCGTTGGTCACGCCCATCACCTGAGCGATCGACGACGTCTTCGGCACCATGGTCGGGTGCACGCGCTGCTCGATTCCCTTGGCGGTGCGGACTGCCACGCCGAGCAGCTTGACCCGGTAGCCGAGATCATCGGCCGCACGCAGATCCTGCGGGGTGATCGAGCGGATGCCCTCGACGTAGACCGAGCTCTCCGACACCTTGGTGCCGAACGCGAGACTAGCCAGGATCGCGAGTTTCTGCGCGGTGTCATGGCCGTCGATATCGAAGGTCGGATCGGCTTCGGCGTAGCCGAGCCGCTGCGCATCGGCGAGGCAGTCATCGAACGACAGCCCCTCCTGCTCCATCCGGGTCAGGATGTAATTACAGGTGCCGTTGAGAATGCCGTAGATGCGATCGATGTCGGTGCCGGCGAGGCCTTCGCGCAGCGTCTTGATCACCGGGATCGCGGCGCCGACCGCAGCTTCGTAGTTCAGCGCGGCACCGTGCTTCTCGGCGAGCGCGGCGAGCTTGAGGCCGTGCTTGGCGATCAGCGCCTTGTTGGCGGTGACCACGGCCTTGCCGGCAGCGAGCGCCGCCTCGATCGCAGGGCCGGCCGGCTCGCCGGCGCCGCCGATCAGTTCGACGAAGCAGTCGACCTCGGGATCGGTGGCGATCGCCAGCGGGCTCTTGGCCCACTTGATGCCGGAGAGGTCGAGCCCGCGCTTCTTCGCCTTGGAGCGCGCGGTCACAGCGACCACGCGCACGGGACGGCCGCAGCGAGCGGACAAGGTCCGCTCCTGCCGTTCGATGACGCGGACCACTTCGGCACCCACGGTGCCGAGACCCGCAATACCCACTCTGAGTGGCGCGACCATGACGCGCAAACCTGCTGCCGGAACCGGCGTTTCTCGGGAAAGAACCCGGAGGCCGGCGGGCGACCTCCAATGACGGCCTATCGCTGAACGGCGAGAGGCACGACGTTGTGCAACGTTTCGACGCCGCTTTCAAGGAAGCGCCGGACGCCGCGCGCCGCCTGGCGGATGCGCTGCTCGTTTTCCACCATCGCGATGCGGACGTAGCCCTCGCCGTGCTCGCCGAACGCGACGCCGGGCGACACCACGACGCCGGATTTTTCCACCATCAGGGTGGCGAACTGCATGCTGCCGAGTTCGCGGAACGCCGGCGGCAGCGGCGCCCAGGCGAACATCGAGGCCGACGGCGGCGGGATTTCCCAGCCGGCGCGGCCGAAGCTCTCCACCAGCGCGTCGCGGCGCTTCTTGTAGGTCTCGCGCATTTCCTTGATGCAGTCGTCGGGGCCGTTCAGCGCGGCGGTGGCGGCCACCTGCACCGGGGTGAAGGCGCCGTAGTCGAGATACGACTTTACCCGCGCCAGCGCCGCGATGATGCGCTCGTTGCCGACCGCAAAGCCCATCCGCCAGCCGGCCATCGAGAACGTCTTCGACATCGAGGTGAACTCGACGGTGACGTCCATCGCACCCGGAACCTGCAGCACCGATGGCGGCGGGTTGTTGTCGTCGAAATAGACCTCGGCGTAGGCCAGATCCGACAGGATCATGATCTCGTGCTTCTTCGCGAACGCCACCAGATCCTTGTAGAAGTCGAGGCTGGCCACATAGGCGGTCGGGTTCGACGGATAGCAGGCGATCAGCGCGATCGGCTTGGGGATCGAATGGATGATCGCCCGCTCGGCGGCGGCGAAGAAATCCGGGGTCGGCTCGGACGGCACCGAACGGATCACGCCGCCGGCCATGAGGAAACCGAAAGCATGGATCGGATAGCTCGGGTTGGGGCAGAGCACGACGTCGCCGGGCGCGGTGATCGCCTGGGCGACGTTCGCGAAACCTTCCTTGGAGCCGAGCGTGGCGACCACCTGGGTGTCGGGGTTCAGCTTCACGCCGAACCGACGCTCGTAATAGCCGGCCTGGGCCTTGCGCAGGCCAGTGATGCCGCGCGACGCCGAATAGCGGTCGGTGCGTGGCTTGCCGAGGGTGTCCTTGAGCTTCTCGAGCACATGCGGCGGCGCCGGCAGGTCCGGATTGCCCATGCCCATGTCGATGATGTCGGCCCCGGCGTTGCGCGCGGCGGCCTTGGCCCGGTTGACCTGCTCAAACACGTAAGGCGGCAAACGGCGGATGCGGTAAAATTCTTCCATGGTCCTCGACTCCGGGTAACGGTGGGATCGTTACCGCGTTCTTGATCGGAGGGGAATCCGATAAACGTGCAGCAACGCCCTGATTCGTTCGAATTTACGGCTGTTTGCGGCGAAGCTGACATGCAGCCTGCGCGCGGTCGTCACCTGCCCCGGCGGCGGGTGGTCAATGGCGGCGTCGGTCCGGCTACTTCGACGCCGCCGTTCTGGCGGCCGCGGTAGCTGCCGGCGGCGCCGCGCTGGCATTTGCATTTGCCTGGCGCTCGCGCGCGGCGATCAATTCCTGTTCGATCTTGTTACGCTCGGCCGGGGCCAGCACCGCCTCGTCGCGATTGGCCGGAAGGTCGTTCACGGCCGGGAAGGCGTCGGCTTCCTTCGCCTTGGCAGGGGCGTCGCTGCTGCCGAGCAAGGGCATATCCGACAGCGAAACCGAGCAGCCGCCGAGAGCGCAGCCGGCCACGACCAGCCCGGCCGCCACAGCAGCCCGCGAGCCAAGTCGCATCCATCCACCTCTGCCTGCCACTTGCTTCACCCTGCTCGCCTTCACGCGGCCTCGCCTCTCGACCGTCGCCGCCCGCAACAATCGTCGCACTCGCGGATTAAACCCTATCTTATTTCGCCTCGAACCGGCCAGCACCGAACCGCGACATTAACCGACCCGACCGCCTCACTGGGATGTCAATGTGGCTAAATCAAGCGCAATTTGTCGCACTGCAGCACATCGAAATCAGCGGCGTCTACCGAACTATGCCATCATCCGGTGGCCGCGACGACAAATCTCAGTGGAATTTCCATACTGGACTGTAGTGTTGTTTCATGACCGACAAGCTCGCTGACCCCCAGACCCCGAAATTCGATCCTGATGCGTTCGCCCGGAATCTGACGCAAGCGATGGAGAGCGGCAGCCAGGCCCTCGCGACGATGATGAAGTCGCAAGGCGGCACCGTGCCGCCGGACGGTCATCCGCCGCCCGGCCTGACCGAGATGGTCCGGAGCTTCTCCTCCGTCGCCAATTACTGGCTGTCCGACCAGGCTCGCGCCAACGAGCTACAGCAACGGCTCGGCAAGTCGTATCTGGAGCTGTGGGGTGCGGCCTCCCGCCGTCTGGCCGGGGAACAGGCCGAACCGGCGATCGCGCCCTCGCCGCGCGACAAGCGGTTCGCGGCGCCGGAATGGAAGACCAATGCGTTCTACGATTTCCTGATGCAGGCCTATCTGCTCACCACGCAGTGGGCGGACGAGCTGGTGAAAAACGCGGAGATCGACCCGCACACCAAGCGCAAGGCGGCGTTTTATATCCAGCAGCTCACCACTGCGCTGGCACCGTCCAACTTCGTGATGACCAATCCGGAACTGACGCGTCAAACGCTCGAATCCAGCGGCGACAATCTGGTGCGCGGGATGAAGATGCTGGCCGACGACATCCAGTCCGGCCGAGGCCATCTGAAGATCCGGCAATCCGACCCGGCAGGGCTCGAGGTCGGCGTCAACATGGCCGTGACCCCGGGCAAGGTGATCTTCCAGAACGAGATCATGCAGCTCATCCAGTACGAGCCCGCCACCGAGACGGTGCAGCGGACGCCGCTGCTGATCGTGCCGCCGTGGATCAACAAGTACTACATTCTCGACCTGAAGCCGGAGAAGTCGTTCATCAAATGGTGCGTCGACCAGGGTCTCACCGTCTTCGTGATCTCCTGGGTCAACCCGGACAAGAGCCTCGCCGACAAGGATTTCGCCGACTACATGAAGCTCGGCCCGCTGACCGCGATGGACGTGGTCGAGAAGGTCACCGGCGAGATGAAGGTGCACACGCTGGGTTACTGCGTCGGCGGCACCCTGCTCGCCTCGACGCTGGCCTGGCTCGCCGAGCGCCGCCGGGTGCGGGTCACCTCGGCGACCTTCCTGACCACGCAGGTCGACTTCACCCAAGCCGGCGACCTGATGGTGTTCGTCGACGAGGAGCAGATTTCCGCGGTCGAACGCGAGATGAAGGTCACCGGCGTTCTCGAAGGCGCCAAGATGGCGATGGCCTTCAACATGCTGCGGCCGAACGACCTGATCTGGTCCTACGTCGTCAACAACTACCTGAAGGGCCAGCCGCCGCAGGCGTTCGACCTGCTGCACTGGAATTCCGACGCCACGCGGATGCCGGCGGCGAACCACTCCTACTATCTGCGCAACTGCTATCTCGACAACAAGCTGTCGGCCGGCACCATGGTGCTGGACAACACCACACTTGACCTCTCCAAGGTCAAGGTGCCGATCTACAACCTAGCCACCCGCGAGGATCACATCGCGCCGGCGGAGTCGGTGCTGTACGGCTCGCAGTTCTTCGGCGGACCGGTGAAGTTCGTGCTGTCGGGCTCCGGCCACATCGCCGGCGTCATCAATCCCCCGGCCGCCAACAAGTACCAGTATTGGACCAACCCCGACATCCTCGCCGGTTCGGTCGCCAATTGGCTGAGCGGCGCCGAGGAGCACAAGGGGTCGTGGTGGCCGGATTGGCGCGCCTGGATCGGCCAGTTCGACGACGAGCAGGTCCCTGCCCGCACGATCGGCAATGAAGCCTACCCGCCGCTGGAAGACGCGCCGGGTAGCTACGTCAAGGTCCGGTCGTGACCTCTTGACCATCGCGCGGCGGCGAAGCTGCAACCGCGCTGAGAGGCGTCAGCTCGCCAGTTGCGCCTCGACCACCCGCGCGGTGCGCAGCAGCTTGGCGTCCTCGCCAAATCCACCGATCACCTGCAGGCCGAGCGGCAGGCCGCGTGCCGACCGGGCGATCGGCATCGTCAGCGCCGGCACGCCCAGCATGGTCCACAGCGCGCAGAAGCTGGCGTCTCCGGTATAGGCCAATCCTTCCGGCGCCTCGCCGGGGGCCGGCACCGTCAGGACGCCGTCGAGACCGCTCAGATGGCGCGGAAGTTCCTGGTGCAGCGATGCCTGCAACTGCCGGGCTTCGATGTAGCGCGGCGCGCTGATCGTGTTGCCGGCTGCCACCAGCTCCTTCAATTGCGGACTGGTCAGATCAGGCTTCTGCTTCACGAGCGTATTGAAGATGGCAGCCGCCTCTGCCGCCAGAATTACCTCGGCCGCATCGAACCCCAGCCAATACTCTGCCGGCAACTCCAGCGGCACGATGCTGACGCCAGCTCGCTGGAGTGTCTGCAGCGCAGCTTCGAACGCCTGGTTCTGCTCGGCACTGACCCGATCCCAGATCGGCGGGCGGACCACACCGAGGCGGAGCGACGGCGCAGCCGGAAGGACGTCAGCTTCGACGGCCTTGGCCGCTCCCGACGCGTCGGCATTGTCCGCCAGCAAGCCGAATGCGAACGCCGCATCCTCCACCGATCGGGTCAAAAATCCAACGTGATCGAGCGACTGCGCCAATGGGTGAACGCCGTCGCGTACAATTGCGCCGAAGCTCGGCTTGAAGCCGACGATGCCGCAATAGGCAGCGGGGCGCACCACTGAACCGACAGTCTGGGTACCGAGCGCGATCGGC
The DNA here is from genome assembly GCF_053772255.1 of Rhodopseudomonas parapalustris. Taxonomy (NCBI): domain Bacteria; kingdom Pseudomonadati; phylum Pseudomonadota; class Alphaproteobacteria; order Hyphomicrobiales; family Nitrobacteraceae; genus Rhodopseudomonas; species Rhodopseudomonas parapalustris. The sequence continues at coordinate 91,372 of NZ_JAMKBZ010000006.1, forward strand.
ACGATGCCGGCAGCCACCGCAGCCGCCGACCCGCTCGACGAGCCGCCGGGCGTGTGCTGCGGGTTGTTCGGATTGACCGTCGGGCCGGGGCTGCGCCAAGCGAACTCGGTGCTCACGGTCTTGCCGAACACGATGCCGCCGAGCTGCTTGATGCGGGTGACGATGGGCGCGTCCTGATCCGGAACATGATCGGCGTAGACGCGCGATCCGTTGGTGGTCGGAACCCCGGCAGTGGCGATGATGTCCTTGATCCCGACAGGGATTCCAGCCAGCGGGCCCTCGCCGCCCGTGAGCTGATCGGCCGGCACGCGATAGCAGAACGCCTTCAGCCACGGTTCGACCTCGTCGGCGCGCTGAGTGCAGGTTGCAAGATAGTCGGCGGGGCTCAGCGTTCCTTCACGAAACGCGCGATGGACTGCGAGCAGTCCCAACGGATTCGACATGGTGGAGATGGTCCTCGGCACGGGAAGAACACGCCGGCGATCACCTCGGACCGCCGGCGTTTCGGCTTGATTACTTCAGCGCGAGCGCCGGCTTGACGTAGTCCTGGATGACGAAATCCTCGTACTTCGGAGCCTGCTTCAGATTGCCGAGCGCGATCTGGGTCTGCATCGCGGTCTCGTAGGCCTGCTTAGTCGTCTGCACGCTGGTCGGATAGACGTTCTCGGCGATCATCCGCCGCACCGCCGCCTCGACGATCTTGGGATCGAGCGTCGGAAATTCCTTCTGAGCAATGGCGACCGCTTCATCCGGATTGTTCTTCATGAAGCGCAGCGCCAGCTCCATCGCGTTGACGACGGCCTGCGCGTCCTTCGGATCGACACCTTTGCGCGCCGTGATCGACGAGAATGCATACGGGCCGTAGGCCTTCGGGAAGCCGATCACCACTTTCATGCCCTTGGCCACCACCTGATCGAGGCCGGGCTCGTACAGCACGGCGAGCTTGGCCTGTCCGCCGAGGAACGGGCCCGGCTCCGAGCCGATCTGCACCTGCAGCAGATCGACGTCGGAATCAGGCCTCATGCCGTTGTCCTTCAATAGCTTCATGAACAGCGACGTGCTGGTGGTCGGCATCAGGCCGGCGACGACCTTCTGGCCCTTGAGGTCTTTCAGCGTCTCGTACTTGAAATCCGGCGTCGCTGCGACCCACACTGCAGCCCCGTTGACGACGTTGCAGATGATAGCGACGTCGGCGCCTTTCGAATTGGCGATCGCGGTCCACTCGGGACCATGGATCGAGAACGCTGCGCTGCCGGACAGCACCGCGGACAAGGCCGTCGTGGGCGAGCCGGCGGTTTCCTTGTCGACGTCGAGTCCCTGCTGCTTGAAGAAGCCCTTGTCCATCGCGACGTAGAACGGAAGGTAAAGCATGGACTGGAAGGCTTGCGAGATCTTGACCTGCTTGGCCATCGCGGCGGTCGGCACCGCCGTCGACATCGCAAGCGACGCCATGACGGTGACTGCACCGACGATTTTTCCGATCGAACGCATAGGGCTTTGGCTCCGTGGTTGGGTGAACAGTGTGGTGATTGCGTGAGAGGCCGCGTCTAGGCCTGGATCCGGACGTGTCCGGCATCTTGCTTCCAGGGGAGCAAGTAACGCTCCAGCGCATCGATGCCGTGGTAGAGTACGAACCCCATGAACATCAGGACGAACAACCCGACCCAAACTGAGTTCAGGTCGTAGAGACTCGATGCGTTGTAGACGAGATGCCCGAGGCCACGCTTGGAGGAGATGAACTCTCCGACCACCGCGCCGACCAGCGCGAAGCCGATATTGATCCGGAAGGTGGCGATGATCGCCGGCAACGACGACGGGATGATCACGCTATAGAAAATCTGATGCTTGGAGCCGCCCATCGACACCATCAGCGATTGCAGATCCTTGTCGCTGTCCTTGGCCGCCTGATAGGCCGCGATCAGCGCCACCAGTGCCGTCATCGACACCACAAGAACCACCTTCGACAACAGCCCCGTGCCGAACCACAGCAGAATGACCGGCGCCAAAGCGATCTTCGGCACGCTGTTCAACGCCACGATGAACGGTTCGGTCATCCGCGCGACGAAGACCGAGTACCACATCGCGAGGCCGAGGATCGATCCGATGATGGTGCCGACGACGAAACCGAGGATCGCCTCGTACAAGGTATATCCGCTGTCGACGATCAGCGAGCCGTCGAGCATCTGGGTTTCGAAGCGCAGCCAGATTCCGGACGGCTTGCCGACCAGGAATTCGGAGATCCACCCCATATGGACGCCGAACTCCCACACGAGAAAGAACGCCACAACGGCCAGCGTCTGCAGCAAGGTGCGGCCGATGTGAGTATCGAACGCGACGATCAGGCGCTGGACCGTGCTGATCTTTTCGCGATTTGCAATCGCGGCATTACCGCCCGACGGCGACGCGACGTCTGTTGCGCTGGTCATTAGTTGGACTTCACTTTTCTGGTCTGGATGTCGAGTTCGCCGCAGAGCATGTGGAAATACTCGGAGAACCGGTGATCGCTGCGCGCCTCGACCGGCCCGGCGCGCTCGATGTCGATGTGGTGGACGTTCTTGACCTTGGTCGGCCGCCCGCTTAGCGCCACCACACGCTTGGAAAGAGCCACGGCCTCGTCGACGTCGTGGGTGATCAGAATGACGGTCTTGTGGAAGGTCTCGACCGCCTCCATCAGCACGCCTTCGAGATACAGCCGCGTCTGGTAGTCGAGCGCGGAGAACGGCTCGTCGAGCAGCAGGATATCGGGATCCATGATCAGTGTTCGGATCAGCGCCACGCGCTGGCGCATGCCGCCCGACAACGTCTTGGGATAGGCCTTCTCGAAGCCGGACAGACCGAACGTCGACAGATACTCCCGCGCGGTGTCGAGCGCTTCGGCATCGGCAACGCCGCGCACACGCAGACCGAGCAGCACGTTCTCCAGCACCGTGCGCCAGGGAAACAGCAGATCCTTCTGCATCATATAGCCGATACGGCCGCGCAGACTGCTGACCGGCTCGCCGCGATAGATCAGGCTGCCGCTGTCCGCGTTCAGCAATCCGGCGATCACGTTGAAGATCGTCGTCTTGCCGCAGCCGCTCGGCCCGATGATGCTGACGAAGTCGCGCTCGTAAATATCAAAGGATAGTCCGTCGAGAACCGGCACGGCGCCGCCCTTGCTGGGAAATACCTTGCGGACGTCTCGAACGCTGAGTTGGATCTGCGGCTCGGCCATGGATTTGCTCCTTTGCAATTGCTTTGCAAAGGCTGTGCCAGCACCTCAACGAAAGTCGCAAAGCCGCCGAATTCCCAATCACTACAGCGATTAGCGACGGATCGCCCGCCCCGCGTCCGGTGAGACGAGCGCCGCCCCGGCCCAGCCGGCTGCTCAAATGCATTGTGCATTATGCACACCGAAACGGCAGTGGTTCGCGGAGTAAGTGTGATAGACGAGATTGAAACGACGGCGAGAGCGCGGGCGATGCGAGGCCCCGCGACCGGCTGCGGCGAAGACATTGCACGCCGACGGACAACCGAGGGGGTGAACGATGCGGAAACGTGGACAGCCCACGACGGTCCGCCAGCATGTCCTGCACGATCTGCGGACCAAGATTCTGCAGGGGCGCTACCCGGCCGGAACGCGTCTGCGCCAGGAAGAAATCGCGCGTCAGCTCGACGTCAGCACCACGCCGGTGCGGGAAGCATTTCGGGACCTATTGTCCGAAGGGCTCATCTCTCTCGACGCGCGGCGCGGCGCTGTTGTTCGGGGACTGACGCTGGACGACGTGCAGGAAATCTACCAGATGCGGATGCGCCTGGAGCCGCTGTTGGCCGCCCGCACCTTCGACCATGTCACCGAGGACGATCTGTCACGCGCCGAGGCCTGCCATCGCAAGATGACCGGCAAAGTGTCCGCGCAAAGCTGGGCCAGTCTCAACGAAGAGTTTCACGCTGCGCTGACCGGCAACACCACCAGCGGCCGGCTCGGCAGTCTGGTCTACAACCTCGCCCATGCCGCCTCGCCTTATGTCGTGCTGTCGCTGTTCGCTGATCCCGACATTCGCGAGGTGAACAATCGCGACCACGCCGAACTGCTGGCACTCTACCGAAGCCGCGACCGCGACGGCGTGGTGGCCACGACCGAACGCCACTTGGCGCAGACGCTGCATCTGATCGAACAGGAGGCGCAACTGAAGTCGGCGCCGGTGTCGATTGACGACGGCGAGCTGCTGAACGCCGCCCGCTGAGGCCGAAGCACCGGCGCTACGTCCCCGACACCCAGGCCAGCAGCAGCGCGAAGCCGGCGAGCCCGACCGTGATGTGAGTGCCGAGCACGACATTTGCCGCCACAGGCGACCGCCGCGCCAGCGCGGCGATGAAGCCCGAGAAAGCCGAAACGGCGAACATCCCGACCGCAACTTTGCCGAGACTGATATTGCCGGCCGCCTGGGCACCATCTGGCGTGCCGTGCAACAGCATCACCAGGGTTTCGAGGCCACCGAAGCCGAGCAACAGATGCAGCGCCACCAGCCCCTGCTTGCGTTCACCGCGCAGATACAACAGCCCGAGATACAACCCCAACGCCGTCGCCAAACCGAGGATCACCAGCACAGGAGCTGTCGTCATGCCGCCTCCGAAACCGTTTGAGCTCACCTGCGGAATTTAACCATGGCGGCGGAGCCTTGAGAACAGGCCCAGGGCCCGGGTCGCGTCTCGCGTCGCACAGCACTTTCGGAACTCATCAACGGAAAGCTCTCACACAGGCTTCCGGACCGAGACGTGAAGAAAACGGGCCAGCTCCTTATCGAACCCCTTCCCCTCGCTGGTCTCGATGGCCATCGAGGCCCACGAGCCGGCTTCGGCGTAGCGCCCGCGCAGCCACTCCTCCGACGGGTAGTTGTAGTAGCGCGAGAGCTTGTCGCGCCCCTCGCCGTCGCCGGATTTGTAGCTGGCATAGAACAGGCCGCCCGGCTTGAGCGCCCGCCACACCCGCTTCAACACATCGGCAAGCTCGTCGCGGGGCACATGCAGCAGGCAGGCGTGCGCCCAGACGGCGTCGTAAGTGTCGACGGCGTCGAGCTCGTGGAACAGCATGGTACGGACCGGCCGCCCGAGCCGGCGCGAAGCCTCCGCAGCCAGCTCCTGCGAACCGTCGGTCGCCTCGACGTCGAAGCCTGCGGCGAGCATCGCCTCGGCCTGATAGCCGGCACCACAACCGAGCTCGAGGATCTTGGCGCCCGCCGGCAGCTCGCCGAGGAAACGGGTCAAGGTGGCGCTGCGCGGCTGGCGCTCAGCGTAGGCGGTGGCGTTGCCGCGGTAGAACCGCAGCGTGTCGTCGTCGAAGGCGCGCGTCATGTCAGGTTCCAAATGGCGTCGCTCCCGTGCGCAGGAACGGGAGCGACGGCGTGTTGAGGCAAGCCGTTAATCGGCCCCGCCGATGTCTGGCAAGCCCAGCATCAGTCGCATGTTTTGCACCGCGGCGCCCGAGGCGCCCTTGCCGAGATTGTCGAGCCGGGCCACCAGCACCGCCTGGCGGTGAGCGTCGCTGCCGAACACGTAGAGCTCGAGCTGGTTGGTGTCGTTCAGCGCTTCCGGCTCGATCCGGGCGCCGGCGTACACCGCGGCGTCGCGCGTTGGCACCGACACATAGGTACTGCCGGCGTAGCGCTGCGCCAGCGCCGCATGCAGGTCGGTGGCGCCGGGTTTGCCGGGCAGCGTATCGAGATGCAGCGGCACCGACACCAGCATGCCCTGCCGGAAATTGCCGACCGACGGGATGAAGATCGGCCGCCGCGACAGGGCTGAGTACTTCTGGGTTTCGGGCAGATGCTTGTGGGCGAAGCCGAGACCATACAGCTCGAACGCCGGCGCGGTACCGGCCTCGTAGGCGGCGATCATCGATTTGCCGCCGCCGGAATAGCCGCTGACGGCGTTGATCGTCACCGGATAGTCGGCGGGCAGCAGGCCGGCATCGACCAGCGGGCGCAGCAGCGCGATGCCGCCGGTCGGATAGCAGCCCGGATTGGCCACCTTCTTGGCGGCGCGGATCTTGTCGGCCTGGTCCGGCGCCAGCTCGGCAAAGCCGTAGACCCAGTCTGGCGCAACGCGGAACGCGGTCGACGCGTCGAGCACCTTCGGCCCCGAAGCGCCGAGCTCGTCGATCAGCGCCACCGTCTCCTTGGCGGCATCGTCGGGCAGGCACAGGATAACGAGATCGACCTCGGCCATCAGCGCGCGCTTGGCGCCGGGATCCTTGCGCTTGTCGTCCGGGATGTCCTTCACGGTGACCTGGCCGTGGCGGGCCAGCCGCTCGCGGATGCCGAGGCCAGTGGTGCCGGCGGCGCCGTCGATGAACACCACCGGCTTGCGGCTCGCAGCCTGCATCTGGCCTGGATTGGTGCTGTCCGTCAGGGTCATCTGTCGCTCCTTGATCAAGCGTCTTCGCCAGCGAGTGCCGGCATGGTGTAATCCAGATGCGGCCGCAGCGCGACCATCTCGGCCGCGATTTCCTGCGAGCCGGCGTCAGGCTGGCGCGCCAGCGCGGTGGCGACCGCGACATGATCGGCGTCCGACTTGTGCTGGTTGAGCTTGAAGCTGCCCGCCACCTCGTCGACCCGCATCATCACCCCGACGACCGCCTGCTTCATCGCGTTGCGCCGTCCGGCTGCCATCTTTGCCATGGTCCACGGCCGCTTCGGCGCCAGCGCGCTTTCGAACACCGCGCTGACGTCGTAGAGCTGTGCGTCCAACTCGCTGGCCGACATCACCGCCGCCGGACCGGTCAGATGCACGCTGCGATACAGCCAGGTCGGTACCTGGTCCGGCGAAGCGTACCAGTCGGCCGACACATAGGCATAACCGGGGGTCACTGCCATCAGCCACGGGGTCCGGGCGTCGGCGCAGTGCGCCAGCGGATTGTTGCGCGCGATGTGGAACGACAACAGCGGAGTGCCGTCGCTGGCATATTGGATCGCGAACGGCAGCGGGGAAGCAATCGGCCCGGCGGCGTCATGGGCGCAAGCGAGGCCGAAACCGCGCGCCGCCGCAAACGCAAGGCAGGTGGACCGGTCAGGCTTGAATTGAGGTGGCGCATACATCGGTAAAGGCTCCTGGTTTGAACGGGAGCCGCCGGATCGATTGCGCGTAAGGGGGATTTGAAGCTCACCTGCCGCGGACCGTAACCGGCGGCAGGGACGACGCTGTCAGACGCGCGCGTCAACCCATGCCGCGGGAATGCGGCGGCGGGCTTTGGCGGTGGTGAGCGCGTTGAGCATGTCGCGTTGATAGGAGCGGTTGCGTACCAGGTCAACCCGCGATGCGCGCGCATCTCGGTCTCGATTATGAAGAGTGCCGCACGCACAGCTTGCAAATCTCGCTGTTGGACTGTATTTCCCGCGCACTGGTCGGCAGTTCACCAAGGCGTCGCTGTCCCGCGAGGGAGGCTAAACCTGCCTGTTTCCTCGATCGGCAGACACTTGTCCCGTGCCGCCGTCGTAAGTCAGCGACCAACGACATTCATCGTTCGGCACGATCGAGGATGAGGTCATGACCAGAACTGTTTTCCCATTTGCTATCCAGGATGTGTCCGCGCTGGCGCGTGCGCTCAATCGCGAGCTCGACGCGCAAGGTCACAAGCTCGGCCATGTCGAGATGCTGAACCTGCTGGCGCGATCGGCCGGCTATCGCAACTTCCAGCATTTTCGCGCCCAGTTCGACGCCGAGGATCTGCTGCAACGTCAGCCCGAGCCGGAGCCGGTCGCCGATCTGCAAAAGGTCGCGCAGGCGGTACGTTACTTCGATGCGAGCGGCGTGCTGACACGATGGCCGAAGAAGGCCAGCCATCGCCTGCTCTGCCTATGGGTGTTGTGGTCGCGCGTGCCGGCGGCGCGCGAGTTGAGCGAGAAACAGCTCAACGAGCTGCTGCTCGGACATCACGACTTCGGCGATCACGCGCTGCTGCGGCGCATGATGTGCGACACCGGCCTGATGACCCGCACCCGCGACGGCAGGGTGTATCGCCGCGTCGAGCAGAAGCCGCCGCCGGAAGCCGTGGCGCTGATCCGCCACCTCGCCCCACGGCTCGCGGCCTGACAACTCGGTCATTGCAAGGCGCACCCGGGTCCGCGCTCCGCGCCGTCCGAGCACAGGCTCCGCGACGAAGCAATCCAGCTTCTGCATTGAGCTCTGGATTGCTTCGCTGCGCGCGCAATGACGAGACGCCAAAGATCGAGGGCGGTCTCAGATCACCGGATTCCACGGCGACGGCACCAGCCGGTAGCCGTCGGCGGTCTTTTCGACATGCCCCATCGCCGGGAATGGGAAGTGGAAGCCCTGCACCCGCATCTTCTCGGCGGCGAGCATGTCGTAGGTCTTGCGACGGGTGGTCTCCGCCATCGCCGGATCCTGATCGAACATCAGGTGCCAACCCGGATGGGTGACGAACAGCGCCGGCAGATTGGTGACGTCGGACTGGACGAACACCTTGTCGGCGCCGGACGACAGCACGAATGAGGTGTGGCCGGGGGTGTGGCCGCGGGTCTCGACGGCGAGCAGACCCGGCGCGACGTCCTTGCCCCACTCGTAGGGCGTGACCTTCTTGTTGAGCCCGGTGTCGAACACCTTTCGCACGGTCTGAAACACGCTCTGCATCCGGCCCGACGGCGCGCGGCTCATCTCGCCATCGTCCATGAAGTATTTCCACTCCGCGGCCGGCACCAGCACCTCGGCGTTCGGAAACTCCGGCTTGCCCGACGCATCGAGCAGGCCGTTGATGTGGTCGCCGTGGAAATGCGAGATCACCACCAGATCGACCGATTTCGGATCGAACCCAGCCGCCGCCAAGTTGCCGGCGAACTGGCCGACATTGCCCTTGCTCGACGCAAACGCGCCGGGACCGTTGCCGGTGTCGACCACCACCAGCTTGCCGCCGGTGTTGATCACCAGAGGCGCGAATTGGATCGAGACCTTGTCCTTCGGCAGGAACGAGGCTTCCAACGCTTCGCTGACCTCATCTTTCATGACGTTGGTGACGAAGCCGTCGGACAGCGGAAAGGTGTTGATGCCGTCGGAGATCACGTTCACCTGGGCATCGCCGACCCGGTACCGATAGTAGCTCGGCGCCTGTTTGTCGGCGACCGGGGCCGCCGCCTGGGCGGGTGCGTTGCGCAGCAGCGGTGCCGCCGCGAGCGCGACGGTTGCAGTGAGGGCGTGACGTCGGGTCAAATCCATGGCGTGTCCTCGCTGGTGGTTTGCGGCGCAGTCTAAGCCGCAACCGATGGCGCGATCACGTCATGACGCGCATTTGATCGGCCGCGTCAGACCGACCGCAGCATCCAGCCGAGCCCGATCGACAACCCGTCCCCGAACAGCAGCAGCACCGCCGACCACACCAGCGCCGACAGCACGTTGGCGATCTGAAACGGCCAGAACGGCATCTCGAAGATCCCGGCCGCGAGCGGCACCGAGGCCCGCAGCGGCCCGAAGAACCGACCGATGAAAATGCTCGGCACGCCCCATCGGCGAACGAAATCCTCGCCACGTAGCAGCAGGCTCGGGTATTTCGACAACGGCCAGATCCGGGCGACGTTGTCCTTGTAGCGATAGCCGAACCAGTAAGACACCCAATCGCCCAGCGCGGCGCCGATTCCGCCGGCGAGCCAGACCGGCCAGAAGCTGATGCCGGACACCCCGATCAGCGCCCCGATCGCCACGAGCGCGCCCCAGGCAGGAACCAGCAGCGAAACGAACGCCAGCGACTCGCCGAACGCCAGCGCAAGGACCACAGGCGCGGCCCACGCCTGATGCTGGCGCACGAACTCGGCAATGTCGTGGATGTTGGCTTCCATCGTCTTTCAGTCGACCGCCATCCCCCGACGCGGCCTTCGCATAGCTGTCGCAATAGCACGGACCATGGCCGGTCCAATATGCGACACGCCCTTCCCGACCAGACCGGAATGGCCGCAATACGGCAGCCTGGCGCGGCGCGATGTCCCCGACCGGTGATGATCGATCAGGCACACGCCACTCCGGTATTATGATATTGCACGCCACCGAATTCCCGGCCGGCTCAGCTCTATCCAACCCGGCCGGCGCCGCCTATATGGCAATCCCGATGCTCGGCCGGACCGGTTGGCCCTCGATGGATCCGCATCCGCTCGGCCCGGCCTCGCCCGTCTCGGCGGCGCACGCCGGCCGGGTCTCGACCCAGCGTCACACCCGCAGCCCTTCCATGGCATAGTGCAACACAGCGATTCGGACGGCTTCGGCCGTTCGCACGAACTCAGAACAGACTCCAGGACTCATGGCCAAGGCATTGAAGGCGAGCTCCAAATCGAAATCCGGCACCGACCTGTTCGGGGCCGCGCCGAAGTCTGCCGCGCCCAAGGCGCCGGCTAAGCCGAGCGGCGCCGAGGACGGTTATACCGCCGCGGACATCGAGGTTCTGGAGGGGCTGGAGCCGGTCCGGCGCCGACCCGGCATGTATATCGGTGGCACCGACGAGAAGGCGCTGCACCACCTGTTCGCCGAGGTGATCGACAACTCGATGGACGAGGCGCTGGCCGGCCATGCGACTTTCATCGAGGTGGAGCTGTCGGCCGACGGCTTCCTCACCGTCTCCGACAACGGTCGCGGCATTCCCGTTGATCCGCATCCGAAATTTCCGAAGAAGTCGGCGCTCGAGGTGATCATGTGCACGCTGCACGCCGGCGGCAAGTTCGACAGCAAGGTGTACGAGACCTCGGGCGGTCTGCACGGCGTCGGCGTCAGCGTCGTCAATGCGTTGTCGTCGCGTCTTGAAGTCGAAGTGGCGCGCGGCCAGCAGCTCTACCGGATGGTGTTCGAGCGCGGCCACCCCAAGGGCAAGCTCGAGAGCCTCGGCAAGGTCAACAACCGCCGCGGCACCAAGGTGCGGTTCAAGCCGGACACCGACATTTTCGGCGCCAAGGCGGCATTCAAGCCGCAGCGGCTGTTCAAGATGGCGCGGTCGAAGGCCTATCTGTTCGGCGGCGTGAAGATTCGCTGGAAGTGCGATCCGGAACTGCTGAAGGGCATCGAGGACGTTCCGGCCGAGGATGAATTCCATTTTCCCGGTGGCCTGAAGGACTTCCTCGGCGCGGCGATCCACAACGACACGCTGGTGCATCCGGACATCTTCGCCGGCAAATCCGGTCGCAATGGCGCGCATGGCGCCTGCGAATGGGCGGTGGCCTGGACGGCCGATGCCGACGGCTTCCTGTCGTCCTACTGCAACACCGTCCCGACACCCGACGGGGGCACCCACGAGTCCGGCTTGCGCAGCGCCCTGCTCCGCGGTCTGAAGGACCACGCCGAGCGTGCCGGCCAGGGCAAGCGCGCCTCCTCGATCACCTCCGAAGACGTGATGGTCGGTGCTGCGATCATGCTCAGCGTGTTCGTGCGCGAACCTGAATTCCAGGGCCAGACCAAGGACCGCCTCGCCACCGCCGAGGCGCAGAAGATCGTCGAGCAGGCGATCAAGGACCCGTTCGACCACTGGCTGTCCGGCAATCCGGTCCAAGCCAACAAGCTGCTCGATTTCGTCATTGAACGCGCCGAGGAGCGACTGCGCCGCCGCCAGGAAAAGGAAATCTCTCGCAAGACCGCGGTGAAGAAACTGCGGCTGCCCGGCAAGCTGGCCGACTGCACCTCGACCGCGGCCGAAGGCTCCGAACTGTTCATCGTCGAGGGCGACTCGGCCGGCGGCAGCGCCAAGCAGGCGCGCGACCGCTCGACCCAGGCCGTGCTTCCCTTGCGCGGCAAGATCCTCAATGTCGCCTCGGCCGGTAAGGACAAGGTGGTGGCGAACGCCCAGCTCTCCGACCTGATCCAGGCGCTCGGTGTCAGCACCGGGGTGAACTACCGCGAGGAAGATCTGCGCTATTCGCGCATCATCATCATGACCGACGCCGACGTCGACGGCGCCCACATCGCCTCGCTGCTGATCACCTTCTTCTATCGGCAAATGCCGAAGCTGATCGACGAGGGCCACCTGTATCTCGCCGTCCCGCCGCTGTACCGGCTGACCCACGGCGCCAAGACGGTGTACGCCCGCGACGACGCCCACAAGGAAGAGCTGCTGAAAAAGGAATTCAACGCCAACGCCAAGGTCGATGTAGGCCGCTTCAAAGGCCTCGGCGAGATGATGCCGGCACAGCTCAAAGAAACCACGATGGATCCGGCCAAGCGGACCATGCTACGCGTCGTGCTGCTCCCCGACGACCGCGACGGCACCGCCAATTCGGTCGAGCGGCTGATGGGCACCAAGGCCGAAGCCCGCTTCGCCTTCATCTCGGAAAAGGCCGAATTCGCCAGCGAGGAGATGCTGGACGTGTGACAACCGGCAGTGTCAGGCGGCAGCCGCCGACCTGACACTGCCGATAGGTAACAGCTCCGAGGTCGCGCGGCACGAATGTCTGGTCTCGCCGGCTCTCCAGATCGAGCCGGAATTTCGCTACATCGAGATCGTCGTATGCCAAATGCTGCGCCGCTGGCATGGCCCGAACCGCGACTTTAAGGGTCTTGTACGGACCAGCGAAACAGGGCCTAATTCTCGGATGCGCACACTTTTTCTCGTCATCGGCGTCATCGCCCTTCTCGTGGGCCTGGTCTGGACCGGCCAGGGCGCCGGCCTGATTCAGTGGCCGGCCCAGAGTTTCATGATCAACCAGTCGCAGTGGATGTGGTACGGCGCCTCGACCGCGTTCGGCGGGCTGCTGCTGATCTTCGTTTCGCGCAAGGTGTGAGACGTCGTTGCCGGGCTCGCCCCGGTAACCCATTGTGCTCGAAGTGCATCGTTCTCGAAGTGCATAGATCATTGGCGCGCAGCGCGCGCGATGGAGACGCGGGTCCAGTCCGCGTATGACACACGTCGTGATGTCTCACCTGCGGAACGTCTTGATCTCCGACACGCTGCCGTCGCGGTAAGTCAGCTCGACCGAGACCGACTTCACGGTCGACGGCAGCTTGAAATACGGCGTAGCGCTGCTCGGGATCGCGACCGGGTCGCGCATGTCGCAGGCCGGCATCTTCAGCACCTTGTCGGGCACAGCGCTGTCGATACCGATCCGCGCCTCGCGGATCGCGCAGCGATACGACATCAGATGCGTGTAGTAGACCAGGAGGCCATTGTAGTCGCGAAACGACAGCCAGCTCGTCGCGGTCATGTCGAGGATCTTGCGCTGGTCGCGTAGCAACGCCGCTTCGGGCTCGAACTTGATCGGAAACGGGCCCTGCAATTCGCCGTTGGCATCGACGTAGCGCACCTCGATGGTCGAGGCCGGCGCGTCCGCTGGCAATTGGATTGACGGGTTCGGCAATCGCTTGCGGGTGCGCGGGTCGAGCGCATCCATGAATCCGGTTTCGCGGAAGTCGCTTTCCCCCGCCATGCGCCACGAGATGCCGAGCGTCGGATCGGCGATCGAGAACACCACGGTCCAGCCGCCATTGTGCCGCGAGAAGCTCGCGATCGGCGCGTTCAGGCTTTCGGAGGTCGGCGGCTTCAGAGGCGCCACCGGCGGCAGCGCGGCGACCTTCTCGGGCACCTGACTCGGTGGCGCTACGCCATTGGCCGCCTTGGGCGGTCCGTTGAGGAATACGTCATCGACCATCTGGTCGAAATACACCGGCACCTGCTTGTGGCCGATCTGCTCGGCCAGCTCGCTGACCGCGCGGCGGGTGCGTTGCGCGACCTGCACTAGGTTCTCGCCGGGATCGAGCAACTGCTTGACGAAAACACGGGTGAACACCGAGTTCGGATTACTATCTGCGTCCGACAGCCGGTCGAGCGCGGTCTGGCGCGGACCGGCGGAGAAGATCGAGAACACGCCTTCCGGCAGCGCGGTCATCGGCGCGAGCCCGCCGCGCCCGGCCAGCGCTCGCACGCCGCGGCGTTCGAACGGATTGTTGCGGCAGGCATCGAGCACCAGGATGGCGGTACGGGCGCCGCGGTTCTGCAGCCGGTCGACGATGCGGTCGGCCATGATCGAGGCGTCGCGCACCAGTTCCTCCTGCCCTTCCGTCGCGGCAGGCACGTCGACCGGCAGCAGGAAATTCTGGCCGGCAATCTCGAACCCGTGGCCGGCATAGAAGAAGAATGCGGTGTCGCCCGGCTCGATCATGGAATCGAATGCCAAAAGGCTCTGGCTAAACCCGGCGCGCGTTTGGTTCTCCGCCACCATCACCTGAAAGCCGAGGGTCCGCAGCGCATCGCCCATGGTGCGCGCGTCGTTGACCGCCTTCTGCAGTTTTGGAACCTTGCGATAATCGTCGTTGCCGATCACCAGCGCGACCCGCTTGGCAGCCTCGGCCGGCGCACACCAGATCAGCACCGCGGCGATCAGACCGACCGCCGATATCCCGCGCGCTCGCAGCGATCGCATTCCCAGTTCCCCGATGAGCCATACGGCCGGATCGGGCCGCCTGCCCCATAGTCGACCAAAACGCGGGCCGGGTTCAACCGGTTTCGGCAATGCGGCAAGCGATGCGAGACGATCCAGCGCAAAACAAGCGCGGGCCCCTTCGCAGAGGCCCGCGCCGCGTTTGAGTAGCTGGGTGCGCTCACGCCGCGCGAACAGTCTCGAGGAACTTGCCGACTTCCATCTTCAGCCGATTGCTGTCGTTGGCGAGGGATTGCGCCGCCGACAACACCTGCGTCGATGCGGAGCCGGTCTCGCCGGCGCCGCGCTGAACATCGACCACGCTGGCAGACACCTGCTGCGTACCTTGGGCCGCCTGCTGGACATTGCGGGAGATCTCCTGAGTGGCTGCGCCCTGCTCTTCGACCGCAGATGCGATCGTCGAGGCAATCTCCGACATCTTCGAAATCGTGGCGCCGATCTCGCGGATCGCGGTCACCGACTCATGGGTCGCCACCTGGATGCCGCCGATGTGCTGACTGATCTCGCCGGTCGCCTTGGCGGTCTGCTCGGCGAGCGCCTTCACCTCTGCCGCAACCACGGCAAAGCCGCGGCCGGCCTCTCCGGCGCGCGCCGCTTCGATCGTGGCGTTCAGCGCCAGCAGATTGGTCTGACCGGCGATGGTGTTGATCAGTTCGACCACATCACCGATCCGCGTGGCGGCCTGCGACAGCTCCGCGACCCGCTCGTTGGTGCGTTGCGCCTGTGTCACCGCCTCGTGGGCGATCCGCGCCGAGTCCTGAACCTGGCGGCTGATCTCGGTCACCGACGAGGCCATCTCTTCGGTGGCCGACGCCACCGACTGAACGTTCGCCGAAGCCTGTTCAGAAGCAGCAGCGACAGAGGTGGTCACCTCCTGCGCGCGCCGCGCACTCGACGTCAGCGTGGTGGCCGACGCCTCGAGCTCGTTCGAAGCCGAAGATACCGCCTGGATCACCTCACCGACTGCGGCTTCGAAGTGATGGGCCAACTTTTCCATTTCCTGCTTGCGCTGTGCGGCGATGATCCGATCCTGATCAGCCTTCGCCTGAGCTTCCTGCTTCGCCTTCTCGGAGAGCATCAGCTTGATGTCGTTGACGGCGTTGGCGGTCTGGCCGATTTCGTCGCCGCGCTCGGTACCGGACACCTCGACGTCCTGACCGCGCGCCATCGCCTGCAGATCACCGACCAGCCGGCCGATCGGGCGGGCGATGCCGAGCTGCACGATCGCGAATGCCAATGCCAGCACGGCGAGGAAACCGCCCCCGACCAACAGGATGGTCAACTTGACCGTACTCGCGACATCTGCGGAAGCGGCATGCGAGCGGTCGCCGAGCTCCTTGTCGAGCCTATTGGTGATTGAGAGCTGAAGCTCACGCACGGACTGATTGCGTTTTGCGAGATCCCTCGCGAGGCGAACTGCGAGGGCGTTGTCGTTTGCCATTGTGGCCCGCTCGAGTGCGGCGTAATCTTTCTGGATCATATCATCGAACATTCGATCGATCCGGTCGAAGTCCGCGGCAAATTGCGGCAAGCCCTTTTTCGCCTGGGCGACGAATTCGCTGAATTCCTTGTGGTTAGCTGCAATCTCGCGGCTCAGCCGCTGCATTTCGGCCGGCTCGGTTTCGGCGATGATCCGCCATGACATTCGTCCGAAGTTGTACAGGCGGGCATTGGCGCGAAAGTTCGCCTTCATGCCCTGCACTTCGTTCTCGAGCATCGCCGCGTAGGTTCGATTGATCTCTTCCATCTTCGCCGTGGCGAACCAGATTCCGAATCCGACGACCACACTGAGCAATAAGAAACAGCCGAGGATCTTGTAGAGCAATTTCACGTTCGAAAGCTGCATGGCAGATACCCCCCCAAAATTTGCCGACCCCTCGCAACGCACGTTCACACATTGGTCGATGTTGTTAGCCCTGACGGCGCCGAATTTCGATAAACTCACGAGCCCGCGACACATGTCGCGCGATGCATGAATTGATCAAAGTGGTCGGCATTCCAACGCCGACGCCCCGACACACAACATCGAGCATCGGCTGTATCAGGGGTCTTGCTAATCACGAGTAAGTACAAATTCGGTCAGTTAGGACAAAACCGGGAGACGGGTCGACAAAGCGGCCGCAACGGTCGAAATAGCGAGACCATCCACTGGAGTCAGCGTGAGAGTCAGATGAATTCGGAAGGCGTTGTTTCAAATTCGGATCAGGAATTACTGCAGGATTTTCCGCTGGTGCGGAGCCACGATCCGGTTGAGGCGCGAGACATCCTGCGCCGCTACGGCGTCGATATGATCGCCTCAAATCCCAACGACTTCTTCATGCGGACCAACCTCGCCGAGCTGCCACATATCGGCTTGTACTTCGTCCACAGTTCCGGCGCGACCGAGCTTGTCATCCCGAAGCGCGAGATCGCCCTGGTGCATCTCTGCCTGGAAGGCGAGGCATTGCTCACCAGCGGTCAACGTCGCGTCGAACTGTCGCAAGGCGCGGCGTGCATTTGTTCGCCGAGAGTGAGTGCCCAGCTCGAATTCGGACGCAACTCGCGGCAATTATTGCTGCGGATGCCGCAACGGGTGCTCGAGCGGACGATCGCGTCGCTGCTCGGCTTCAAGCCGCGGCAACCGATCCTGTTCGAACCGGCGATCGCGAACGACGAGCCGCGCTATCTCGGGTTCAGAGATCTCACGACCCTGCTCGCGTCACGACTGGATGCGAGCTACTCGGTGTGGCCGAAGAACGTGCTGCTCCATCTCGAGCAATCGTGCATCACCGCGCTGCTGTATTGCAGCCAACACAATCTCGGCCATCTGCTGGAGAACGCCAACGCGGTCAACGACGACATGCCCCGTTCCGTCCGCACGGCGGAGCACTACGTCGACAATCATCACGACGACGACATCAGCGTGGAAGATCTCGCACGTATCGTCGGGGTCAGCATCTCCACCCTCACCCGCGCCTTCCTGAAACACCGCGGCTACTCGCCGTCGGCTTACATCAAGCGCGCCAAGCTCCACCGTGCCAAAATGCTGCTGGAGACCGGGGCCGCGACCACGCTGATCGGCGTCGCGCTGCGCTGCGGGTTCGCCAATCCAAGCCGTTTCGCTCAGGATTACCGCGAGGCGTTCGGGGAATCGCCGACCGAGACGCTGCGCCGTTGCCGCCCCGCCCGCGGCTCGGAATCGCAAAAACATTAAGCTATTTCAGCCGTTTCATGTGCCGGCGCATTGACTTTGGCCGATTCCGGCCTATGTTCCGCGCTTAAAGCGGCCCGGTATTGCGACGAGCAGTACCCCGATTGAGCCGCCTGTCCGCGAACTGACTTCCCCGTGCACGATTGCTAGCCGCTCCGGGGTTGAGCGTGACAGTGATTTTCGAAGAATCCATGCGGCGGTTCGATTTAGTGGCGTGCCCCCGAGTTCCGGCCGAAAGCGTTAGGATCAGGCCGCGCCCCGACAACAGAGGCTCGATGTCTTTTACCAATCTGGGACTTTCCGAGAAAGTCCAAGCCGCCGTCGCCGCCGCCGGTTACGTTTCGCCCACTCCTATTCAACAGCAGGCGATTCCCCACGTCCTCGCTCGTAAGGACGTCCTCGGCATCGCCCAGACCGGCACCGGCAAGACCGCCGCGTTCGTGCTGCCGATGCTGACGCTGCTGGAGAAGGGCCGCGCCCGAGCGCGGATGCCACGCACCCTGATCCTCGAGCCGACCCGCGAGCTCGCCGCCCAGGTCAAAGAACAGTTCGACAAATACGGCGCCGGCCAGAAACTCAACGTGGCCCTCCTGATCGGCGGTGTGTCGTTCGGCGATCAGGATCTCAAACTCACCCGCGGCGTCGACGTGCTGATCGCCACTCCGGGCCGCCTGCTCGACCATACCGAACGCGGCGGCCTGCTGCTCACCGGCGTCGAGATGCTGATCATCGACGAAGCCGACCGGATGCTCGACATGGGCTTCATTCCGGACATCGAGCGGATCTGCAAGCTGGTCCCCTTCACCCGGCAGACCCTGTTCTTCACCGCGACGATGCCGACCGAAATTCGGCGCATCACCGAAACCTTCCTGCACAATCCCGAAAAGATCGAGGTCAGTAAGCCGGCCTCCACCGCCGTCACCGTGACGCAGTCGCAGGTGCCGTGCGGCCGCGAGCCGCACGAGAAGCGCGAGACGCTGCGTCGGCTGATCCGGGCCGCCACCGATCTCAAGAACGCGATCATCTTCTGTAACCGCAAGCGCGAGGTCGCCCTTCTGGCGAAATCGCTGCAGCGCCACGGCTTCAGCGTCGGCGCGCTGCACGGCGACATGGACCAGACCGCGCGGACCGCCGCTCTTGAGGCGTTCCGCAAGGGCGACCTGCCGATCCTCGTCGCTTCAGACGTCGCCGCCCGCGGCCTCGATATTCCGGAAGTGAGCCACGTCTTCAACTTCGATGTCCCGCATCATCCGGACGACTACGTCCACCGCATCGGCCGCACCGGCCGCGCCGGCCGTGCCGGCACTGCGATGACCATCGTCGCACCGTCGGATCAGAAGTCGATGGCCGCGGTCGAGAAACTGATCGGCCAGGCGATCCCGCGTGCCGAGGCCGACTCTGCGGTGGAAGTCGAAACCGCCGGCGAGCCGGAGACCGAGCGTCCGGCGCGATCGCGCCGCGCCGCGCCCGAAGGCCGGCAACGTGAGCCACGCCGCGAGAACCGCGAACCGCGCGAGCGCAAGCCGCGGCGCGAACCGCGTAGCGTCCCGCCGGCCGCGCCTTCGACCCACGCCTCTTTCGGCTCGGCACCGCCGGCCCGCGACACGTCCTCGGAAGCCGGCGATCACTCGCACCTGCCGGCGTTCTTGTTGCGCCCGGTGCGCGCGCGGGGCTGACCTGCGCCAGGAACCAGAAGGCGCTTAACCACGCCTTCACTCCCCGACCGTAGGTTCACGCCGTTTCAGGGCGGTGCGTTGAAAAACGCCGGATCGGAGGGTGGCTGGTGGCCGCGAAGCAGGACGACCACGATCGCACCATGGCCTATGCCGAGGTGGCTCTCTCCCAGATCAAGGCGCTCCGGCAAGGCGCGGTTCCGCGCAACTACGAGATCTGGTACATCTACGCGACCGGCTACAACCCGGAGCTGAACAAGGCGATCAACGACACGCTGACGCAGCGCGGCAGCCTGAGCGACGCCGATCTCGACCAGCTCTACGACGATTACTTGTCGCAAGGCCAGACGACCGACCGGCTCGACCGGATCGGCGCGCGCGTCGCCACCGAGGTCGACGACATCATGGCTCTGCTCGCCGAGACGCTCGGCAGCACTGCCAGCTTCGGCGAAGACCTGCGCGGCGAAAGCGACAAGCTGTCGGCTGCCACCGATCACGAACAGATCACGGCGATCGTCGAGCGCCTAGTGTCGGCGACGCGCGAGATGCAGCGGACCAACACTGCGCTGGAAGAGCGGCTGTCGCATTCCAAGCAGGAGATCGCCAACCTTCAGGTCAGCCTGGAAGCGATCCGCGCCGAGAGCCTGACCGATCCGCTGACCGGCCTCGGCAACCGCAAGCACTTCGACCGCGCCGTCGCAGAGGCGATCCGCAACGCGACCGCCAGCCATCAGCCGCTGTCGCTGCTGATGATGGACATCGATCACTTCAAGTCGTTCAACGACACTTACGGTCATCTCACCGGCGACCAGGTGCTGCGGCTCGTCGGCATGACGTTGAAGCAAAGCATCAAGGGACAGGACTTCACCGCGCGCTACGGCGGCGAAGAGTTCGCGGTAGTGCTGCCAAACACGCCGCTGCGCCAGGCGATCATCGTCGCCGACAACATCCGCCGGCTGGTGATGTCGAAGGAACTGAAGAAGAAGTCCACCGGCGAAATTCTCGGCCGGGTGACGATGTCGGCGGGCGTGTCGACGCTGAAGCCGAACGAAGGCGCCGATACGCTGATCGACCGCGCCGACGCCTGTCTGTATGCGGCCAAGCGCAATGGTCGCAATCGGGTGATCTGCGAGACCGACCCGGAGTTCTCCAACGTGACCCCGGCGGCGGTCGCCTGACGGGATCCGCTAGCGCGGCGCGCGGCGGCGCTTGGTTGCAGGTGCCTTGGGTGTCTTGCGTGCCTTGGCTGTCTTCGCCTTGTTTGATCGCGTAGGCGTCGCCTTCTCGGTCTTACTCGTCTCCACCTCCGTCTTCGTCGCTGCACGCCGTCGCTTTGCGGCCTTGCTCAGCGCGGCGCGCTCCGCAGCGGCGAAGGCGGCTCGCGCCCAGTCGGCGAGCTCATCCGGATCGTCGAGGAGCCGCTCGGGCAGCAGCCAATACGAGCCCACGGTGACCGTCCTGATACGCGTGTCATAGCTGAACGGCCGACTGCCCTCGGCTTCGAACCGTCCTGCGCCGTCGGCGTCCGTGCGCAGATAGATCGCGTCGCGGATCACCAGCGCGAAGGTGACGCCATCCGCCGAGATTCCGAAGCCGGAGAACATCCGGCGGATCGTCACCGGACCGAACGGTGCGAACAGATCGGTGAGAAATTCTCGGTCCATGACGGCTCGCAGCGCTGACGGATCCGGCGGCGCGCCGGGCGCGCCGCCGACCAGCATAGCCGTGAAACCCGCAGGACGCGCTTACTTTTTCGCCGGCGCGTAGAACGTGCCGTCGATCTCGGCGATGTCGCCCTGGTCGAGCGCCGGCACTTGCAGCACGGTGCGCGGCGGATACGGGCCGTCGCCCCAGATGTCCTTCTGCACCTTGTTGACCACCGGCCGATACTTGGCGACGTCGGTCACGAACACAGTCAGCCGCACCGCGTCGTGCTTGGTCGCACCGGCCGCTTCCGCCGCCGCCAGCATGTTGTCGAACATCCGCCGGACCCGCGCCTCGTCGCCATCGACCATCTTGCCGGTGACGCGATCGGTGCCGCGCATACCGCCGATGAACACGAAGTCGCCGGCGCGCGCGCCGATGCTCCAGGTGCCGCTCGGCGTGATGGTCTTGTCGGTCGGCGCAATGATCTTGACCGCACTCGACTCCGCGGCGGCCAAAGCCGGCGCGGCAACGACGAATGCGGCGGTGAGCAGCGTGCGCAGAGAGGGTGTCATGGCCGTTTCTCCTGGTTGTCGTGCGAGGATGGGACAGCGTGTCGGCGCTGCCAGAACGGTGCGTCGGAAAAGCGCGGCTCGGCGGCGTACATCGCCTGCTGGGTGACGAGATGCTGGGCAATTCCGAGCAGGTAGTCGCGTTCGTAAGTATCCGCCCGCTCGCGGTCGCCATCGGCCAGCGTCAAGGCCGCCTCGGCGGCGGCAACGCCGCTCCACAACGCGGTGGCAAGCCCATTGGCCCCCAGCGGATCGAGAGCGGCAGCAGCATCGCCGGCGCGCAAGACACAGCCTTCGATCAGACGGCCAGCGGTGACGGTGGCAGCGGCCGCCACACGCGGCGGAGCATGGCGTGCGACCACATCGAGTCCCAGGCTTTGCAGCCGCGGCGCGATCGCGATGGTCGAGGCAGCCAGCGCTGTCCAGCGCGCGCCGTCCTGCGTCGCTCCCGCTGGCAGCAAATCGGTGTCGGTAAACAGCCCCAGCATCATCCGCCGCCCCGGCAGCGGGGCCATGTACCACCAGCCGAGCACGACCGCCTCGACCAGCGTCGCAGCGGCGGGGTCGGCGTCGTCCGGCAGATCGAGCACACGCCACACCGCGACCAGGCGGTCGGTGCGCCGGCGCCCCGCGGCCGTCCCTGAAGACAATGCAACTCGGCCGCTGCAATCGATCGCAGCGTCGGCGAAAATCACCCGGCCATCGCTGAGTTCGAGCACGACCCCGTCGCAGTGATGCGCCAGCAAGGTGCAAGTCGCAGCAGCGCGGTCGACGCCGTCACCTTGCAACCGGGCACGCATGCGCAGCTCGAATCCGGCGCGATCGAGGTGCCAGCCGCCGCCCTCGCCCAGCGCGCCCCGGCGCAGAGTCGCATCGCCCCACACCGAAAACCGCCCCTCACTGGGAACGGCTGTGTCGGCGTCGAGCAGATCGCTCCACTGCAAACGGTCGAGCAATTGCGCCGCCGCCGGCGACAAGGTTTCGCCTCGGCTGACCACGTCGCGAGCGGCCGCGATCAACAACGGCCGCCGCCCGGACAGCACCAACGTGCGGGCGGCGGCGAGTCCCGCCAGCCCGCCGCCGATCACGGCAATTCCGCCCATCAAGATCAGCGCGGCAGCGTCGGCGCCGCGATGTCCATCGAACCGCGTTGCACTTCGACGTAGAGCTGGTCGGGAACGCCCGGCAGCCCCTTCGGGCCAGGCCGGCGCACCACCACGCCCATCTGCGTCCACAGCTCGATCATCCGGCGCAGGCCGTCGGTGTAACCCGCCTCGACATGCAGACCGATGCCAGCCGCGCCGCGGGCCCATGGCACCCGCGTGTGATAGAACCGCAGCCGCTCCTCCTCGGTCAGGTCGTCCCGCATCATCTGCTGATAGAACGCCTCGGGTAGCACATCGACCGGCAGCAGCGCCGGCCACCACACCGGCGTCGGGAAGCCGCTGGCCGTGAGCACCGCCTGGCAGCTGAACGCATCGCCCTGCCATGGCACGCCCATCCAGCGCGTCAGGTCGCCCGGCGCCTGCGGGCCGATCGGCTTGCCCTGATCCGGCTTGTCGGGATTACCGGCGAACACGTTGACCGGATTGAGCTGAAATCCGACGTCCTGGACCAGGCTCTTGCGGTTCGACAGCGCCAGGCGGAACGGCAGCTTGGTTTCGTTCGGACCGCGGTACAGCTCCTTGTGCCGGATCGGCCAGGTGATCTCGACGCCCGGATGAAACGCTCCGCCCGAGCAGGCATCGAGCGCGGCGCGCGTCATCGCCTCAGGACGTAGTTCGATCGGCAGATCGTCGAGGGTGCGTACCGAGTCGGCACTCTTATCGGCGTAGTCGGCTTCGAACTTGCCGTCGGCCCAGAGTTCGAGCACGCGATACTGCGTCGGAGTCAGCGCCAGCCAGGCATGCGGACTGTCCTGATAGTTGACGCCGTCGCCGAGCATGATCGGAATCGCGTAGCCGCGCTGGTCGCTACCGTCCGGCTTGCGGAATGCGTCGAACACCTTCTTGCGCTCGGCCTTGGCGTCGGCGCCGGGCTTGGCCAGCGTCTCGATGGTCGCCGGGTTGGACAAATCGCCGATATCGTTCCAGGCGGCGCCGAGGAACGACGCCGTCGCCACCCACTGCATCGCGCCGGCGCGGCGCAGGATCGGCAGTACGTCGCGGCGGAACGACACCTTGTCGGTCGGGCTCTGCATCTGGCCGAGCGCAACCATCGCCTCGCGCGCTGCGTCGTACAGCGTCACGATCGGCTCGAGCTGCGGCGCGAATTTCGGTCCGCAGCACACCACCCAGGCGGGATCGCAATCCAGCTTCCGGCCGTCGACGGTCACCGTCGCCTTGACCCAGCCGTCGGCCCAATCGTCGTGCCAGCCATCGTTGTTGGTGAAGTCACGCACCGGATTCTGCGGCAGCGCGGTGCGCGAGACGCCGTCCGCAGCGAACACCAGCAAGCGTCCCTTGTCGTCGGTGCGCAGGTGGCCGAGCGAGACGTCGAGCGTCTGCCAGAACCGCCCCTTCATCCGAAACTTGTCGTCTGCACCCTTGGCGTTGGTCGAGGCGCCGGAAATCTCCAGCTTGCCGCCATCGATGCACAGCATCGCTTCGCGCTTGTCGGCAGGGATGAACGCATTGCGCTGCGGGCCGGGAACGCCGGGTGCGGTTTCGCCACGATCCATCGCATTGACGAAGCCGTACCAGGCGGCCTTGGTATTGGCGACGTGCACGCTCCAGCTCACGCCATCAGCGCCGTCGAGCTCGCGCACCACCCGCCCCTGATCGTCGTAGCCGAACAGCCGGAACCGCTGCACCTGCTTCTTGATCCGGCCCTGCTTGTCCTTGAAGCCACCCTCGGGTTCGTCGAGCAGGCCGGGAACTTCCGGCGCCAGGAACCAATCCTCGGCATTGCCGACGCGGGAGAAACCGATCGCCGGAAAGATCGCCACCTTGGCAATCTTCGCGCCCTTCGGAGCAGCCGGCTGAGCGTGCAGCGACGAAATCGCCGCCTTCGCCAGAAATGGCCCACCTAAACCGACGGCCGCAGCCCCGAACAGAAAGTCACGGCGTTTCATGCCACCTCCCCTGCAAATGCTTCGCAGGAGAGTTATTCTGCGACCAACTCTTAATTCCCATTTAATGGAGTACGGGATTTGAGCTTTGGGGGCGTAATTCGCAAGGATCGCGCGCTGCGAGCGGAGGAGCGCGGAATGTTATCGGCTGAATCAGCCGCGCTGTTCAGCCGTCGATCGTCGCTGGTTTCAGCTCAACCGACTCGCCGCAGCCGCAGGCGGAAATCTGGTTCGGGTTGTTGAATACGAACTGCGCCTGCATCTTGTCGGCCTTGTAGTCCATCTCGGTGCCGAGCAGGAACAGCACCGCCTTCGGATCGATCATGATCTTGACGCCCTTGTCCTCGATCACTTCGTCGTTCGGCTTGATGTCGTGGGCATACTCGACCGTATAGGACTGCCCGGCGCAGCCGCCGTTCTTGATGCCGACGCGCAAGCCGAGAATTTCGCTGTCGGCGCGCCCCATCAGTTCCTTCACCCGAATGGCCGCGGCATCGGTGAGCCGCATCACTTGAGGCCGAGGACGTGCCGTAGCCATGGTGTTTCCCACTCCTGTTGCCGGGCCTGCCCGGAGACTTCGCCGCTTCACCGGCGACTAACCGGACCTTCAGATAGTGACGCGACCGCCACTTCGAAAGGTGTTACCACGTCGTCGCCGTGTGCCGCCTAATGGATCGGCCAGACACATGGCGTCACAAGTTCCAACAGGTGGCGATCGGGATCGCGGAAGTAGATACTCGACCCGCCACGGGGCCACTCCGTGCGGCCTTCGATCGCCACGTCATGCTCCGTCAAGCGCGCTTCCCATTCGCCGAGCTGGTCGCGCTCGACCGACAACCCGATGTGGATCGGTCCGCTGCCGTCATGCGGCGGGATGGTGCCGCCGGGTAGCTTGACCGTATCGAGCGTACTGCCACGCTTGAACAGGAGCAGCACGCTGCGTCCACCGACGTCATATGCACAAAACCGCGTATCCTTGGACATCGGACTCAGCATGAGGATGTCTTCGTAAAAGCGGCAGGAGCGATCGAGGTCGTCGACATACAGCGCCGTTTCGATCACGCCGTTCAAACGCAGAGCCAATCCGCCCTCACCACATATTCAGCACGAGCCGGGCTTCGTCGCTCATCCGCTCCGGCGTCCACGGCGGCTCCCAGACGATGTTGACGTTGACCACGCCAACGCCGGGCACCGAGGCCACCGCGTTCTCGACCATGGTCGGCAGCTCGGCGGCCGCCGGGCAGTTCGGCGTCGTCAGCGTCATGTCGAGATCGACGGTGCGGTCGTCCTTGATTTCGACCTTGTAGATCAGCCCGAGCTCGTAAATGTCGGCCGGAATCTCCGGATCGAACACCGTCTTGAGCGCCCCCACGATTTCGGTGCCGAGCCGCTCGGTTTCCTCCGGCGGAAGCGCCGAGACGGTCTGCATGTTGGCTTTGGCTTCGATCGTATCGGTCATGCGAACAGATCCCGCGCCTTGATCAGCGCACTGACGAGTTGGTCCACTTCCTCACGGGTATTATACATGCCGAACGATGCACGGCACGTCGCAGTGACTTGGAACCGCTCCAGCAGCGGCATCACGCAATGGGTGCCGGCGCGGACCGCGATGCCCTGGCGATCGATCACCGTCGCGATATCGTGCGGGTGAGCGCCCTTCATTTCGAAGGAAATCACCGGTCCCTTGTCCTTGGCAGCGCCGATGATGCGCAGCGAGTTGATCTCGCGCAGCCGCTCTTCGGCGTAGGTCAAAAGATCGTGTTCGTGAGCGGCGATCCGTTCCTTGCCGATCGAATTGACGTAGTCGATCGCCGCCCCGAGCCCGACCGCTTCGACAATCGCCGGCGTGCCGGCCTCGAATCGATGCGGCGGATCGCCGTAAGTCACCCAATCCTGCGCGACTTCACGGATCATCTCGCCGCCACCGCAATACGGACGCATCTTGGCGAGCAGATCGTACTTGCCGTACAGCGCGCCGATGCCGGTCGGACCATAGATCTTGTGGCCGGTCATCACGTAGAAATCGCAATCGATGTCCTGGACGTCGATGGCCAGATGCACAGCCGCCTGGCTGCCGTCGACCAGCACCGGAATGCCGCGGGCATGGGCGATCTTCACCACGTCCTTGACCGGAACGACGGTGCCGAGCGCGTTCGACATCTGGGTGATCGCGACCAGCTTGGTCTTGGCGGTCAGCAGCTTCTCGAACTCGTCGAGCAGGAAGTTGCCGTCATCGTCGACCGGCGCCCATTTCAGCACCGCGCCCTGCCGCTCGCGCAGGAAGTGCCACGGCACGATGTTGGAATGGTGCTCCATGATCGAGAGCACGATCTCGTCGCCCTCGCCGATATTCGGCGCACCCCACGACGATGCGACCAGATTGACCGCCTCGGTGGCGTTGCGGGTGAAGATGATTTCTTCGGGCCGCTTTGCGTTGAGCAGATGCTGCACGCGGGTACGGCCGCCCTCATAGGCTTCGGTCGCGGCGTTAGCGAGGTAATGCAGGCCGCGATGCACGTTGGCATATTCGCTCTCGTAGGCCTGAGTCATCCGCGTCAGCACCTGGCGCGGCTTCTGCGCCGAGGCGGCGTTGTCGAGATACACCAGCTTCTTGCCGTAGACCTCCAGCGACAGCGCCGGAAAGTCCTCGCGGACGCGGGCAACGTCGTAGCTGCCGTTGCTGACCGCCGGATGCGTACTCATCGCCTCGCCTCCAGCCAGCGCACCGCAGCCGCGGTCACCAGCTCACGCAAATTATCGTCGGCGATCGCTTCGATCGCCTCGCCGACGAACGCCTGGATCAGCATCGCCTCGGCTTCCTTCTGCGGCAGACCGCGGGCACGCAGATAGAACAGCAAGGAATCGTCGAGTGCGCCGACCGCAGCACCGTGGCCGCAGGTGACGTCGTCGGCGAAGATCTCCAGCTCCGGCTTGTTGTCGACCTCGGCGTCGTCGGACAGCAGCAAAGCCCGGGTCATCATCTTGGCGTCGGTCTGCTGCGCCGGCTGGCGAACATTGATGCGGCCCTGGAACACCGAATGGCCGCGATCATCGACGACCGCCCGAAACCCTTCACGGCTGGCACAATGCGGCACGTCGTGGTTCATCACCAGCGTGGTGTCGGCGTGCTGCTTGCCGTTCAGCAGATTGACGCCGTTGGTCTGCACGTCCGAATGCGAACCGGCCACCGTCACCACCGCCTGATAACGGCTGACCAGCCCGCCGGTGGTGATGCCGAAGGCGTTGAAATGCGCATGCGCACCGACCGAGACGGCCGCCGAAGTGATGTTGAACGCTTCCCGGGAGTCTTCGACGATCCGCACGTAGTCGAGGCGCGCGTGGTCGCCGATCGCGATCACAGCGGCGTCGTGGACCTGATAGGTCGCAGCCCCCTCGCCCGCCACGTAGCTCTCGACCACCGTCGCCACCGCAGCATTGCCGAGCGCGAACCGCGACCGGGTGAACATCGCGGCCGGTGCGCCACCGGAAGCAATGTGCAGGACGTGCAGCGGTCGCGCCACTGTGGTGCCGTCCGCGACCTCGATGACGAGGCCATCGGTCATCAGCGCGGTGTTGAGCGCCACCATCGGATCGGCGGTGTCGAGCGACAGCACGCGATCGTCACCGCTCTGCAGCGCCTCGCGCAGGCTGCGGATCGACAGCCCCGCTTCGAGACCTGCAAGGTCCGACAGATCGGGGGCCAGCACACCGTCGACGAGCACGAGACGGCGAACGCCGTCGATCGCGTGCAGCTTGGCGGCTGTCTCAGCCCGCGCCAGCGCTGCGGCCTCGGGCGCCGCCGCGAGCGGCAGCACCTCGCGCATCAGCGCGCGCAGGTCGGTGTACTTCCAGTCTTCGATCCGCCGGTGTGGCAGCCCGATACGTTGAAACATGTCGAGCGCCTGACGGCGGGTGTCGACGACCTTGCCCACACCCGGCACGCGGGCGCTGACCGCAGCGAGATTGTCGCTGGCGGTGTCGGGCTTGTCGGGTTTCGCCACTGCGATGTTCATGACCGTGTCCCGATCGGCGGCGCTCAGGCCGCCGCTTCCTGATATTGCGCGTAGCCGTTGGCTTCGAGTTCGAGCGCCAGCTCCTTGCCGCCGCTGCGCACCACCTTGCCCTTCGACATCACATGAACGAAGTCGGGCACGATGTAGTCGAGCAGCCGCTGATAGTGCGTGATGACGACCATCGAGCGGTTCGGCGCACGCAGCGCGTTGACGCCTTCGGAAGCGATCCGCAGCGCGTCGATGTCGAGACCGGAGTCCATCTCGTCGAGGATGCAGAGGCTGGGCTGGAACAGCGCCATCTGCAGCACTTCGTTGCGCTTCTTCTCGCCGCCCGAAAAGCCGACATTGACGCCGCGCTTGAGCATCTCCTGCGGAATGCCGAGCGAGCCGGAGACTTCACGCACCCGCTTAAGGAAATCCGGCGTCGACAGTTCGTCCTCGCCGCGCGCCTTGCGCTGCGAATTGAGCGCGGTGCGCAGGAAGTTCATGGTGGCGACGCCGGGGATTTCGACCGGATACTGGAAAGCCAGGAACACGCCCTTGGCGGCGCGCTCGTTCGGCTCCATCTCCAAGAGGTTCTCGCCCTTGAACAGAATCTCGCCGCCGGTCACCTCGTAGCCCGGCTTGCCGGCGATGACGTGGCTGAGCGTCGACTTGCCGGAGCCGTTCGGCCCCATGATCGCGTGCACTTCGCCTTCGTTCACGGAAAGCGTCAGGCCGTGCAGGATCTCGCGATCCGCGACGCTGACCTGGAGGTCCTTCACTTCGAGCAATGCAGGCATAACGACCTTCCTGTTTGGCTCTCATCCTGAGGATCGACCGCGGCGCGTGTCTCGAAGGATGAGTTGGTATGACGTTCTCGTTGCGGATCCTGCGAAGCGGCCGCGGCGCGGCCGCCTCGTGAAGCTCTTCGGCTTTACCCGACCGAACCTTCGAGGCTGATCGAAATCAGCTTCTGCGCTTCGACCGCGAATTCCATCGGCAATTGCTGCAGCACATCCTTGACGAAGCCATTGACGACGAGGCCGACCGCCTCTTCCTGGCTGAGACCGCGCTGGATGCAGTAGAACAGCACGTCCTCGGAGATCTTCGACGTCGTGGCCTCGTGCTCGAACAGCGCCGAGGCGTTCTTGGCTTCGATGTAGGGCACGGTGTGCGCGCCGCACTGGTCACCGATCAGCAAAGAGTCGCACGCGGTGAAGTTACGCGCGCCCTTGGCTTTGCGGTGGGCGGTGACGAGGCCGCGATAGGTGTTCTGCGACTTGCCGGCCGCGATGCCCTTGGAGATGATCCGGCTGGTGGTGTTGCTGCCAAGATGGATCATCTTGGTGCCGCTATCGACCTGCTGATAGCCGTTCGAGATCGCGATCGAGTAAAACTCGCCACGCGAGTTGTCGCCGCGCAGGATGCAGCTCGGATACTTCCAGGTGATCGCCGAACCGGTCTCGACCTGGGTCCAGGAGATCTTGGAATTGTCGCCGCGGCAATCGCCACGCTTGGTGACGAAGTTGTAGATGCCGCCCTTGCCTTCCGAGTTGCCCGGATACCAGTTCTGCACCGTCGAGTATTTGATCTCGGCATCGTCCAGAGCCACCAGTTCGACCACCGCAGCATGGAGCTGGTTCTCGTCGCGCTGCGGAGCGGTACAGCCTTCGAGGTAAGAGACGTAGGAGCCCTTGTCGGCGATGATCAGCGTGCGCTCGAACTGGCCGGTGTTGCGCTCGTTGATGCGGAAATAGGTCGACAGCTCCATCGGGCAGCGCACGCCCGGCGGCACGTAAACGAACGAGCCGTCGGAGAACACCGCCGAATTCAGCGTCGCGTAGAAGTTGTCCGAGGTCGGCACCACGCTGCCGAGATACTTCTGCACCAGCTCGGGGTGATGCTTGATCGCCTCCGAGATCGGCATGAAGATCACGCCGGCCTTCTTCAGCTCGGCCTGGAAGGTGGTCGCCACCGACACCGAGTCGAACACCGCGTCGACCGCGATCTTGCGGCTCGGCGAATCCGGCTCTCCCGGGCGCGGCTCGACGCCCTCGAGGATCGCGACTTCCCGCAGCGGGATGCCGAGCTTCTCGTAGGTCTTCAGGATCTCAGGATCGATCTCGTCGAGCGAGCCGACGGTCTTCTTCGGCTTCGGCGCGGAATAATAGTATAGATCCTGGAAATCGATCTTCGGATATTCTACCCGCGCCCAGGTCGGCTCGATCATCGTCAGCCAGCGGCGATAGGCTTCAAGCCGCCACTGCAGCATCCAATCCGGCTCGCTCTTCTTGGCCGAGATGAAGCGGACGATGTCTTCCGAAAGCCCCTTGGGAGCCTTCTCGGATTCGATCAGAGTTTCGAATCCATAGCGATATTGATCGACGTCGATCTGGCGAACCCGATCGACGGTCTCTTGGACGGCAGCCATTCAAACCTCCGCTCACGGTTTCAAGGACCGCGGTGGATCTGCGAAAGACATGCTTACACGATCCGTCACGGGATGAAACCCTCTTAGAACCGTTCAAGCACTGTTTCACGATCCCTTCTAGCTATGTTGCCGGCGAGCTTTCTCCAAGCCTCCAGACAACAATCCATGTCGGATTCGCTACTCGACCAGCCGAGGCTGATCCTGATGGCTGATCTTGCAAGTTCCGGACCGAAGCCCATCGCTTCCAGCACATGCGACGGCTGCACCTTGCCGGACGAACAGGCCGACCCCGACGACACCGCGATTCCGGCGAGATCGAAGCCGATCACGGCGGTTTCCGCCCGCAATCCAGGGACGGCGAACAGTGTGGTGTTCGGCAGCCGCGGCACGCCGGCCGACAAGATCACCCCGTCGTCCCCGGCGATATGTCGCAACCCCGCCTCGAGCCGTGTCCGCAATCCTTCGATCCGGACCATGTCGTCCGCCATCGCCGGAATCGTGACCGCCGCCGCGGCGCCAAAGCCGGCGACCCCGATCAGGTTCTCGGTGCCGGCGCGCCTGCCCAGCTCCTGACCGCCGCCGCGCAGCAACGGCTCGGGCCCAGACAGCCTGGGACTCAGAACCAGCGCTCCGACGCCTTTCGGGCCACCGATCTTGTGCGCAGACAACGACACAAGATCCGCGCCGAGTTCCTTGATTCCGAACGGAATCTTGCCGAACGCCTGGATCGCATCGACGTGCAGCACGCCGCCCGCTTCACGCACGATCTCAGCAACTTCACGAATCGGCTGAACCGCGCCGGTCTCGTTGTTGGCGAGCATCACCGACACCAGCGCGGCAGGACCGCCGGCCAGCATGGCCCGCAAATGGTCGAGATCGACCACGCCGTCCGACGTGACCCGGATGGTGTCGACGCGTTCCACGGGGAACCGGCCACCGCTCAGCACCGCGGCGTGCTCGATCGACGAAATCAACAACCGTTCAACGGGTTCCGAGCCGATCCGGAGTCCCGGCGTCAGCGCCAGCGCATCCGCCTCCGTGCCGCCTGATGTGAACACAACATCGCGCGGCACTGCCCCGACAGCTTCGGCGAGCTGGGCCCGGGCCTGTTCGAGTAGACCGCGCGCGGCGCGGCCTTCGGCATGGATCGAGGAAGGGTTGCCGACCAGATCAAGCGCCGACGTCATCGCCGCCCTCGCCTCCGGCCGCAGTGGCGTGGTCGCATTCCAGTCCAGATACACTCGATTGACCGTCACCGCGCTTCGATCCTCTCAATTCCCGTCCGTCAGCCCGCGATCGGCATCGCGCCGGCCCACCCTGTTCAATATGCTTGCATTTGGCCCTGCGCTCCATGCTAGAACGCAGCTCCCCGTTTCCTCCGGCCGCCTGCCCGATCCGCTTCGCGGCAGCCGGCGGCTGTTGCTGGCAGGACCCGCCCGTGCACGGCGCGGCAGGCCCACTCCCACCATGTCGCGCAAGGATCGCTGATGCCCGAAGTTATTTTCACCGGTCCGGCGGGCCGTCTCGAAGGCCGCTACCACCCCGCCAAGCAGAAGAACGCGCCGATCGCGATGGTGCTGCACCCGCATCCGCAGTTCCGCGGTAACATGAATCACCCGATCGTCTATCAGGTGTATTACGCCTTCGTCGCCCGTGGTTTCTCGGTGCTGCGGTTCAATTTCCGCGGCGTCGGCCGCAGCCAGGGCTCGTTCGACCACGGCACCGGTGAGCTCGCCGATGCGGCCTCGGCGCTCGACTGGGCCCAGACCATCAACCCGGAGGCACGCGCCTGCTGGGTGGCGGGGTTCTCGTTCGGCGCATGGATCGGCATGCAGCTCCTGATGCGCCGTCCCGAGGTCGAAGGCTTCATCTCGATCGCGCCGGAGCCGAACCGCTACGACTTCTCGTTCCTGGCGCCCTGCCCGTCGTCCGGCCTGATCGTCCATGGCGAGAAGGACATCGTGGCGCCGGCCAAGGACGTCAACACCCTGGTCGAGAAGCTCAAGACCCAGAAGGGCATCGTGATCGACCAGCAGATCATTCCCGGCGCCAACCACTTCTTCGAAGACCGGATGGAGCCGCTGATGGAGACGATCACGTCCTATCTGGACATGCGGCTCGCCAACGTCCGCTGAGCTTTCCCGGTCAGGGCCGCGCCAACAGCCCGCCGGTCATCGGGAACGCGACACCGGTTGTCGCGGGATAGCTCAACGGCAGGCCCTTCAGACCACGCGCGGCGAGGAAGCCAAACGCCTGCGCCTCCATCGCGTCGGCCGACCAGCCGAGTGCGTCCGCACTGTCGACGCTGGCCGGCGCGAGCACGTCGCGCAGCATCCGCATCATCGTCAGGTTGCGCGCGCCGCCGCCGGTGACGACCCAGCTCGCTGGCGGCTTTGGCAGCAGCGGCACCACCGCCGCGATCGCGCGGGCGGTGAACGCCGTCAGCGTCGCCGCGCCGTCTTCCGCCGACCAGTCGCGCAGCGCTAGCCCGGCGAAGTGGTTGCGATCGAGCGACTTCGGCGGCGGCTTGAGGAAGAACGGGTGCTGCAGCGCGTCGCCGACCCACGCCTGATCGACCGCTCCTTGCGCCGCCAGCCGCCCCTCGCCGTCGAACGGCCTGCCTTGGGTGCGGAACACGAAATCATCGAGCAGCGCGTTGCCGGGCCCGGTGTCACAGGCGATCAGGGTGTCGCTGCCGTCGATGTAGGTGATGTTGGAGACGCCGCCGATGTTCACCACGGCGACCGCACCGTCGCGGCTGAGCGACTGCGCCAGGGCGCGGTGATACACGGGTACGAACGGCGCCCCCTGGCCGCCCGACGCAACGTCGGCAGCACGGAAATCGTACACAACCGGAATACGAATGGCCCTGGCGAGCGCCGCGGCATCGCCGATCTGGATCGTGAGCTTTGCCTCCGGCCGGTGCAGCACGGTCTGGCCGTGAAAGCCGGCGACATCGATCGCCTCCGCAGACAGACGGTGCTGAGCGATGAATGCGGCGACCGCTTCGGCATGCGCGATCGTCACCGCGCGCTCCGCTTCGGCGAGCACGCCGGGACGGGCATCGCGCCGGTCGAGCTCCACCGCTTCGGCAAGGGCGTGACGCAGCAGGCCGCGTTCGGTCCCAGTGTAAGGCCGGTAGCCCGACGGCCCCAGCGCGGCGACGCGCCGTCCATCAGTCTTGATCAGCGCGACATCGACGCCATCGAGCGAGGTGCCGCTCATCAGTCCGATCGCCGTCATCATCATGGCAACGCGCCTTTCCGCCCGCTGCAGAAGGTCCAACTTGTGTCAAACACCTAGTTCTTATAATGCCACAGGGTAACGCGCCCGAAAGACTTTCCTGGGCGTCGTCGCGCGCGATCTGCGCGATGCGTGAAATAACCGTGATCAGAGACCGATACAGATGACCGCTTTTAAGTCTGATTTTATGAATGTTCTCCAGAGCCGGGGATTCATTCATCAGATTTCCGATCCCGACTCGCTCGACGCGCTCGCGGCGAAGGGCGAAGTGGTCGCGTATGTCGGTTACGATTGCACCGCGGCGTCGCTACACGTCGGCCATCTGCTGTCGATCATGATGCTGCATTGGCTGCAAGCGACCGGCAACAAGCCGATCGCGCTGATGGGCGGCGGCACCACGCGCGTCGGCGACCCGTCGGGCCGCGACGAGACCCGCAAGATCCTCACCTACGAGCAGATCGACGCCAACAAGGAGTCGATCAAGGGCACATTCTCGAAGTTCATCAAGTTCGGCGACGGCCACAGCGACGCGGTGATGGCCGACAACGCCGAGTGGCTGACCAAGCTGAACTACATCGAAATGCTGCGCGACGTCGGTCGCCACTTCTCGATCAACCGCATGCTGACGATGGATTCGGTGAAGCTGCGGCTCGACCGCGAGCAGGAGCTGTCGTTCATCGAATTCAACTACATGATCCTGCAGTCCTACGACTTCGTCGAGCTGGCGCGCCGCTACAAATGCAATCTGCAGATGGGCGGCTCGGATCAGTGGGGCAACATCGTCAACGGCGTCGACCTCGGCCGCCGCATGGGCACGCACCAACTCCATGCGCTGACCTGCCCGCTGCTGACCACCGCCTCTGGCGCCAAGATGGGCAAGACCGCCGCCGGCGCCGTCTGGCTCAACGGCGACATGCTGGCGCCCTACGATTACTGGCAGTACTGGCGCAACACCGAGGACGCCGACGTCGGTCGCTTCTTGAAGCTGTTCACGCTGCTGCCGATGGACGAGATCGAGCGACTGTCGAAGCTGCAGGGCGCCGAGATCAACGACGCAAAGAAGATCCTGGCCACCGAGGCAACTGCGCTGATGCACGGCCGCGAGGCCGCCGATAAGGCGGAGGCGACGGCGCGTACCACCTTCGAACAGGGCGGCACCGCGCAGGATCTGCCGAGCGTCGAGATCAGCCGCGGCGAACTCGACGCCGGGATCGGCGTGCTGGCGGCGTTTGCCGAGAAGACCGGCCTCGTCGCCTCCAATGGCGAAGCGCGCCGCCAGATCAAGGCCGGCGGCCTCAAGGTCAACGACGCGCCGGTGACCGACGAGAAGATGACCCTGACAGCCACCGACCTCTCGGCCGACGGCGTGATCAAGCTGTCGATGGGCAAGAAGAAGCATGTGCTGCTGCGGCTTGCATAGCCCCATTCGCTAGCTGGCTCTGCTCCTTTCCGGCAAAACCGCGTTCGATACCAAAAAACGTGGTTTCGTTCGGGAAGGATCGTCCTTGGATCACCGTGCCTCGCGCATCGGCCTGTTCATTCTCGGCCTATGCTTCGTGCTCTCGCTGCTTGGCCGCGGGCTCGGCGAGAGCTTCACCGTGTTCCTACTGCCGATCTCAGCCTCGTTCGGCTGGGACCGTGCCGAGGTGGTGTCGATCTATTCGCTGACAGCGCTGTGCACCGGCCTCGCCTCACCGCTCGTGGGCCGGCTGTTCGACCGCTCCGGTCCGCGCGTGGTCTATACCCTCGGCATGGCGTTGCTCGGCGGCGCACTCCTGATCGCCTCCTATGCCGAACGGCTGTGGCAGTTGCAGATCACCGTCGGGCTCTGCGTCGGCCTCGGCATCGCCTTCACGGGCAACGTACCGAACTCGATCCTGCTCGGCCGCTGGTTCGGCGCCAAGCTGCCGACTGCGATGGCGGTGGTGTATTCGGCGATCGGCGCCGGTGTGCTGGTGATGCTGCCGATCGCCCAGGTGCTGATCGAACGATACGGCTGGCGCGAGGCCTATCTGATCCTCGGTGGCGCGACGCTGATCCTGCTGATCCCTCTGGCGCTGCTGCCGTGGGGGCGGTTCGCCGCCGGCGCCGACGCGCACGCGCAGCGATCGTCAGACGACGCGGCGGACGATTTCTGGACGCTGGCGGGCGCGATGCGGCACCATGCTTTCTGGGCGCTGTTCGCGACGTTCTTCTTCACCGCGATCGGGATGTACTCGATCTCCGTGCAGGTGGTCGCCTATCTGGTCGACGCCGGGTTCACGCCGCTGCAGGCCGCGACCGCCTGGGGATTCTCCGGCGTGGTACTGGTGGTCGGCATGCTCGGCGTGAGTTGGCTCGACGGCGTGATCGGGCGTCGACCATCGATCCTGTTCTCCTACGCAATTTCAATCACCGGCCTTGTCCTGCTGTGGCTGCTGCAGTGGTACCCGAGCCCGCTGCTGCTCGGCGGGTTCGTGATCTGCTTCGGCTCGATGATCGGCTCGCGCGGCCCGCTGATCACCGCCACCGCAATGAGCATCTTCCGCGGCCGGCGTGTCGGCACGATCTACGGGACGATCTCGATCGGCAGCGGTCTGGGGTCGGCGTTCGGCTCCTGGTGCGGGGGTCTGCTGCACGATCTCACCCAGAGCTACAATCCGGTGCTTGGCTTCGCGCTGATCAGCGTCGTGCTCGGCATGGTCCCGTTCCTGGTCGTGCCGGCGCTGCGGGAGCGACAATAGGCGCGCGCTGATGCGTTGCAATCGCAGCTATCAGTCATGACTTCGTACTTCCTCCGTGGCATAGATCGGGCCATTGGCGGTCCTTCGTCCCTGCGATCAGCAAAATGTGTTCGACCAAATTGCGCTCGATCACATCGCTGCCGCCGCCCTGCCGGGCATCATCTTCCGGTGGGCTGCTCGCGCCGCGGGCCTCGACGTGCCGCGACTTTGCTTCGGAGACATCATGACGACCACCACCCTCGATTCTGCCGACAAACGGCCCGCCGAATACGGCGCGCTCGCTGTCCTTATTCACTGGCTGATTTTCTTCGCCGTGATCGCCCTGTTCGCCTCGATGAACTACGCACACGGGCTCGAGAAGACCGACCCGCTGCGCGGCGAGTTGTACAATTGGCACAAGGCGATCGGCACCGCGGTGCTCGGCCTAGGGGTGCTGCGCATCCTGTGGGTCAAGATCCACGGCGCGCCCGATCTGGTGCCTTCTCCGCGCATCACCGAAGTGATCGCCCGGATCAGCCATGGCCTGTTGTATCTGCTGCTGCTCGCCCTGCCGTTGACCGGCCTCGGCATGACGCTGTTCTCAGGCCGGGGCGTCGACCTGCTCGGCATTCCGCCGATCGCCAAGAACGATGCAATCGCCGGCGTGCTGCACGCGGCGCATGGACCGCTGTTCCTGGCCACCGTGATCGTGGTGTTCATCCACGTCGTCGGCGCGCTTTGGCATCAATACGGTCGGCACGACGCCACCCTCGGCCGCATGGTGCCGTGGCTGCGCCAGCGCTGAGCACGCGCGACGCCGACGTTCGAAAAGATCTGACGATTAGTTGGGCGGCGCCGGGAAATCGGCGCCGCTGTTTTGTCGGCCGGTGTTGAACTCGAAGATCTTGCGCAGCACGCCCGGTGCCATCGCCGAGATCGGATTGACCCGCAGCACTGGCTTGCCCGGCGTGCCCACCACCTCGTAGGTGACGCCGATCAGCCCCTCATTGCTGCCGCCGCCGAGGAACAGGCCGACGATCGGGATCTGCCCGAACATGTTGTTGAGCCCGTACATCGGCACGAAGGTGCCGCTCATCCGCACTTGGTTGGCGCCGTAATCGATCGAGCCCTCGATCGTGGCGCCAATGGTCGGCCCCTTCACCACACCGTCGCGGATCGTGAGCGTGCCGTTCTGGCGGCTGAATTCGGCGCGCAGACGCGAGAACCCCAGCCCCTGCGGCGGTCCCCCCGGCGCACCGGCGGCAACCCGATCGAGCGCCGCTTCACCCTTCACGGTGAAGTCGCGAACGTTGATCAGACCTTCCTTCTCGCGCGGCTCGCCGCCCGGCGGCTCGACCGCCAGCGAGAGCTGGCCACCGTACATCTTGGCGTAGCTGTCGGTGAACCGGAAGAACGCGCCGGCGTCGTTGGTCTCCAGATAGATCACCTCGCGCCCCTGATTGCGGCCGCGCAGATCAGCGGTGATCGGGGTGTCGCGGCCGAGTTTGCCGCTCATCGAGAAGCTGCGGAACAAACCATTTCGACGCGTCGCCTTCACGTCGACGCTGCGCAGCGCCTCGCCGTAGAAGCCCGCGACTGCGCCGAGCTTCAGGTCGAGATCGAAATCGATGCTCTTGCCCTTGGCGTCGCTCGAGCTGCCCGAGAGCGCCGACTTGATGAAGCCGCGGCCGTCGAACACGTCGCCGCGCATCACTGCTTTCAGCACGCCGTCGTTGCCGCGGTCCGCCTTGAGCATCGCTTTGTCGCCCTCGGAGGGCGAATACACCGGGAAGTTGGCGTTGATCAGGTCGCCGTCG
This sequence comes from Rhodopseudomonas parapalustris, assembly GCF_053772255.1. Lineage (NCBI taxonomy): Bacteria > Pseudomonadati > Pseudomonadota > Alphaproteobacteria > Hyphomicrobiales > Nitrobacteraceae > Rhodopseudomonas > Rhodopseudomonas parapalustris. Next base: position 130,102 of record NZ_JAMKBZ010000006.1, read on the forward strand.
CCGTCGATCTCGAGGGCGCCCTTGATCAGCGTGCCGCCGCCTTCGATGGTGACGTCTTCCAGCCGGGTCGATTGCGGCTTGCGCACCACGTTGAACGCGGCCCGGCCGGGCTTGCCGGCCGATTTGGTCCAGCCCGGCAACAGATTGTCGAGCTTCGCCGCGGTCAGATCGGCATCGATGGCGAATTTCGCGTCCTGCTCGTTGTCGCCGATCTTCCCGGTCAGTTTCACCCCGAGCGGGCCGCTGACGCCGCTCCCGAGATCGAACCCGAGCCGGGCACGGCTGGCGTCGTCGAGCGTCGCCTGCAGCTTGAGGTCGGCGTCGCCGTCGACCGGCTTGCGATAGTCCAGCGACGCCGGCTGACCGTTGATCTTGACGTCGCCTTTGACCTGATAGCCCTGATTGTTGGCGGTGACCTTCAGCGTGGTGGATTCGAGCTTCTGCCCCATCGCCAGCTTGTCGCCGGAAAAGCCACTGAGATCGGCCGCGATCGAATAGGTGGTGTCCTGCTTGGTCAGCACGCGCTGGATCGGCATGCCGAGCATCACCTGGGCCGACACCGTGCCCTTGCTGCCGTTGGGATCGATCGGCAGCGCCGCCGCGTCACTGAGCCGGCCCGAGGCCAGCACCTCGGCCACTGCGGGGACCGGCCCGTCGAGCTTGAACTTGATCTTCGCCGGTGCCGGCTTCGGCGCCAGATCCGGCACTTCGAACAGAATGTCCGACAACGCGATCTTTCGGCCGCTATCGGTATCGGCATTGGCCTGATTGATCGACACCGTCGCGGTGCGGCCGGTCACCCGAACCCGCATATCCGCGTCCTTGACGGTCGGCATCCCGTCCACCGGATGGATCGCCGCGCCACTACCGAGAATATTGACCAGCAGCCCCTCGTCCGGAATCGGCGGCCCGCTGCGCGACAGGTTCTTCAACGGTGAGTTGACGGCGATGTCGATCGTCTGGATCGAACCGGCGAGGATGCGATCGTTCACCCACTCGCGCAGCTCCGGCACGATCAGCACCGGCCACATCCGCTTCAGCGCCGAAACCGACATCGGCGTGCCGGCCAGCCCGAGCGTCAGCCGCGGCTCGCCGGAGTAATCGATGCTGCCGGAACCGGCGACGCCGATCTCGCCGTTGCTGACGTCGGCTTGGGTCAGCAGCACCCGGCGATTGGCGCTGTCGAAGCGCACCCGGACGGCGATCCGGTTGAAGATCAGCGGCGCCTCGTTCTGCGCGCCCGGCAGCACGATCGTCCCGCCGGACAGACCGAGCCGCCAATCGTCGACGCTGCCGTTCGGTGGCTCCAGCGTCGCCAGCAGCGTGACGCGGTTGGCTCCAGCGAGCACCTTGAACGGCGCGACCAGCACGCGGCGGTTGGCGTCCCACTCGAAAGTCGTTTCGATCTGGTCGATCGCCATCGGGTAGTCCGGCGTTTCCAGATCGACCAAGGTGCCGGCACCGGCCGTCAGCTTGCCGCGGAAATAGGTCGGCACGCCGTCGCGGCCGACCTCGCCTTTCAGATCGCCGGTCAGTGGAAAGTCTGCGCTGTAGGTCAGATTCTTGAGCCGCAGCGCGAGCAGCACCGTCCGGGTCGGCACCTGGTTGGCATGCAGCTCGACCGAGCGCACGCCGTCCCGGGCGGGACCGACCTGGACCCGGAGCGACCACGGCTTGGCGCCCTCCTCGCCGACGCTGAGCGCGACACCGCCGCCGCTCGGCCGCCGCAGGCTGAGGGAAATGTTCTCGAACGACCAGCGATTGCCGCGCTGCTCGTCGTCCACGACCAGGTTGCCGTTCTTCAGACCGATCTCGTTGAGGTTCTGGCCATCGAGCCCCGTCATGCTCAGGCTGTCGAGCCAGGAAAGTCCGGCCAGCACGCCTTTCATCGCGTCGGAATTGTCTCCCGCGGGCGCGGTCGGCGCAGGCGCCGCGGCATCCGGCGAAGCGCCGGGCGCATCCGGGGGCGTCGTCTGGCTGGGCAGCTTGAACTCGACCGGCCGACCGGCCCTCGCGACGCCGGTAGCGATCGGTTTCTCGGTGGATCCAGCCGATACCGTGACTTGGCCCTCGGGATCGATCCGGATCGCCAATTCGGCGCCGACCAATCTCAGGCTCTCGGCCCGCAGCTTGCCCATCAGCAGCGCCGAGCCGGACAGCCGCACTTCCGCTTTCGGCGCCGAGGCGATGACCGCATGGTCGCGGTCCCGGACCACGATGTCGCGAATCCGCACCGCGATGCGTATCCGACCGGCGCGCTCGATCTGCGTTCCGCCGATCTCCACCGTGTTGCCGTTACCGATGTTCTGTTCGATGGCGTCAGCCAGCCACGGCGTCGCCACGTCGAGGTTGATCGGGCCAGCACCGAGCCGCAGCCAAAGCCCGGCAAATCCGGCGGCGAGCACCATCCCGACCACGGCGAACGTGACGGCGATACGCTTCAGCCACGGCGCACCGACGGCGTGGCGGCGGGACCATTCGTTGATACGATGCAGACCGAGACCACGCCGCTTCAGCAGTTGGCGAGCACGATGACGGCCGTCTTCTTCATGCGCGTGGTCCCAATGACCATCGTGCCAATGCGGGTCAGATGAATCGTGGCCGGCGTGCGGGTCGGACTGGTTCGGCGTCGGATGTTTCGCCATTGCCTCTCGTTGCACGCGCCCGTCGGGAGCCTAGTTGTGGAGGAAGGAGCACGCACCATTGCGCAAATCATGCGCTCCTGTGGCGGCTTCGCAGCCCTCCTCGTATGAACCTCTACTCGCCGCCAGCCCAACGGGCCCATTAAACGAACGGGGTGGTCGGTACGCCGAATCCCTGCGACCATACCCCGAGGTCGACGGACTTGCCCAGCAGCGGCATAGTCGCATCGCGCCTGGCGATGATCGATGTTGACCTTTCGAAAGCGACGAAAGGAAGGCGCATGTCCAAGCAAACGCCCGAGAAATCCCCCAAGAAGGCTAAGACACCGGCGAAGCCGAAAGCCGGGTCGCCCGCCGCCAAGATAACTTCGAAGCCCGCCGCCAAGGCGGCCGCGAAGAAAGCCGGCTCCGCCAAATCGACCACTTTGATCGAAGGCAGCAAGGCCCCGGACTTCACGCTGCCCCGCGACGGCGGCAGCTCGGTCTCGCTCGGCGACTTTGCCGGCCGCAAGCTGGTACTGTTCTTCTATCCGCGGGCCAACACGCCGGGGTGCACCCGCGAGGCCATCGACTTCACCCGCCTTACGCCCGACTTCGAGGCCTGCGGAACCGCGGTGCTCGGGGTCTCTGCCGACTCGGTGAAGGCTCAGGACTCCTTCCGCGACAAGCATCAGCTCGCCGTGCCGCTGCTCTCGGATCCGACCCACGCGATGCTCGAAGCCTACGGCGCCTGGGGCGAAAAATCGTTGTATGGCCGCAAGTTCGAAGGGATCATTCGCTCTACGGTGCTGATCGATACCGACGGCCGCGTCGTCCAGGTCTGGCGCAACGTCAAGGTCGACGGCCACGCCGATCAGGTACTCGCCGCAGCCCGATCGAGTTAGTTCGCATTTTCTGAAAATTAACCATGCAGGGGTCAAATCGGCTCGCGCCTCGAGAGGAACAGTAACGAGTTTCCGATCGGCGCGGGAGTTCCGATGTCTTACCGTTCCGGCCATCCATCCGCAGCGCAGCACCACCACGCACACGATCAAGCCCGGGCGGCCGCGCCGCGCCCGGCTCGCCCGCCGCGGCCGGAGCATCGACCGGCGCCGGATGCTCGCAGCTACACAATTGCCCATGCCGGCCGGCAGGTTAGGATCGGCCCTGTGCTGTTCTGGATCGTGGTCGGCAGCATCGTGCTGCTCGGCGGCTGGACCGGAATCACCGCCACCTATTTCACCTTCCGCGACGACGTCCTGACCCGGCTGATCGCGCGCCAGGCCGAGATGCAATACGCCTACGAGGACCGGATCGCGGAGCTTCGCGCCAAGGTCGACCGCACCACCAGCCGGCAGTTGCTCGACCAGGAACAGTTCGACAAGAAGCTCGAACAGATCATGCGGCGGCAGTCGCTGCTCGAATCCCGCGCCGGCGCACTCGGCGCCCTGCCCGACGTCGCGATCACCGGCAGCATCAAGCCGACCCGCACGCCGTCGTTCGACAACGAACCGGCAGGCAGGCCGAAGCCGTCGCCGATCAACGACACGGTGATCTTCGTCGCCCCGCCGGACCGCGAAGCGCGGCTGCAATCGCGCACTACGCCGGCGGCACTGGAGCGACCGCCGACTCAATACGCCAAGGCGCAAGGCGTCGAGACGGTGCTGACGCGGCTGCAGAACTCGCTCGACCAGGTCGAAAAGCAGCAGATTGCGGCGCTCGGCGCCGTCGAAGACAGCTACGAATCCCGCGCCCGCCGGATGCGCGATGCGCTTAGCAGCCTCGGCCTCAACACCCGCTCGCTCGAAGCCGCGGCGCCGCGCGGCGGCGTCGGCGGCCCGTTCGTACCGGTGCGGGCACCGTCCAGCAACGCGTCGAGCTTCGACCGTCAGCTCTATCGGATCAGCGTGAGCCGCGCTCAGGTCGATCGCCTCACCCGCGTCCTGACGCTGGTTCCCTATCGCAAGCCTGTGGTCGGCGAAGTCGAACTGTCGTCGGGTTTCGGCGTGCGCACCGACCCGTTCCTGGGCCGCCCGGCGATGCACACCGGCCTCGACTTCCGCGGCTCGACCGGCGATCCGGTGCGCGCCACCGCCGCCGGAAAAGTCGTCAGCGCCGGATGGGCTGGCGGCTACGGTCAGATGGTCGAGATCGACCACGGCAACGGTCTGGCGACCCGCTACGGTCATCTGTCGAAAATCATCGCCAAGGTCGGCCAGCATGTCAGCATCGGCCAAGTGGTCGGTGAGATCGGCTCGACCGGGCGCTCCACCGGCCCGCATCTGCATTATGAGACCCGCATCGACGGCGAAGCGGTCGATCCGCAGAAGTTCCTGCGGGCGGGCGTGAAGCTGGCAGGGGCGGCTTAGAGCCGCTCGCTGCGCCACCTGCGTGCCTCGAGCCAGACGGCGGCCCGGCCGTCGATGATCAGAAGAGCGCTGGCGATCACGCCTGCGCCAATCAGTTCACGAACACCGATGTGTTCGTGCAGCACGACAGTACCCAGCAGAATGGCCGTGACCGGGATCAACAACGTCACCAGCATGACGTTCGTCGCGCCCGACCGCGCAATGATGCGGAAGAACAGGACGTAACCCAGCGCGGTCGAGAGCGTGCCGAGTGCTACCACGGCCCAAATCGTCGAGGCACTCGGGGCGGGCAGCCTCCAGGGCTGATCGACGCACGCCGCGACAACACCGGCGATGAGGCTCGCCACGACCATCTGCGCCGTCGCTGTCGTGAGCGGAGCAACGCCGGTCAAGCGCCGTCGCGCCAGCAGTGCCGACAGGCCATACGACAGCGCCGCGCACAGACACAGCGCCACGCCGATCCCCGTTTCGGCCTCCCGCAGATCCACCCCACGCAGGATGGCAACTCCGGTCACGCCGACCGCGACCCCGACGATACGCCGGGCCGTCAGCCGCTCCTCTCCGGCGGCCGCCATGACAATGACGGTGAACAAGGGGGGCGTCGCATTGAGCACCGACGCAAGGCCGGTCGAGATGAAGGTCTGCCCTATCGCGAGGCAGGAAAACGGAACCACGTAGTTGAGACAGGCCATTCCGACGAAGGGCAGCCAACCGGCAACACCGCGGGGCATCGAAATCCCGCGGAGCCAGACAATCAAGAGCAGCACCAGCGCAGCGATCGCGGCGCGAAGAAAAACGATGGTGAAAGGCGGCAGCTCTTTCAGAGCAACACCCACGCAGAAGAACGATGCTCCCCACAGGATCGACAGCGCGATCAGCAAAGCCCAGTCGCGCGGATGAATTGGATGAATGGCTGACGTCATGAGTGCACCTCGCAGCATCAGTCATCAGCCGTGCGGCGTTGCCCCGCCACCCGAATTCCGAGCGTGCGTCGCGCTCATTCGATCACAGTGCGGCGCCACTGATCCGTCGCGAGGCTGGCATCTTCATGACGTCTCTGACGTCGATGGTGACGTCGTCACCCGCAGAAGCTGGTCCGCGCTGGCGACAGCCGCAACTTGTCAGCGATAGCGCTGGAGTCGCTGTCCCGGCAGCAGATCGTATGGCGCCAGCCACCCATCCAGTTTGCGCACACGCTCCAGCCACGCTGCCACGGCCGGATGACTGCGCTCCAGGTCGTAGCCCGCCTCATCGGCCGGAAACAGCAGATAGCCGACCATCGACAGATCGGCGACCGATGGCGAGGCGCCGATGGCGAAGCAATGGGTCTCGAAATGCCGTTCGGCGACACTGAAGCAATCGTCGATGCGCTTGCGCAAGAAGCCGAGCACGTGCTCGTCGGGCGCCGGCGTAAAAGCGCGAAGATAGCGATACACCGTCATGTAGCCCGTCAGTTTGTGATTGTCCCAGAACAGCCAGCGCATGACCGCGTATCGATCATCCTCGTTCGTCGCACCGAAGCGGCTATAGGCTTCGGCCAGTCGCAACAGAATCGGCCCGGTCTGTGTCAGAGACAGGCCACGCCATTCGAGCACAGGGATTTCGCCCATCTCGTTGACGAGAGCACGCCACTCGCGCGTCCGCGTCACGCCCGAGCCGAAGTCGGTCCACACCGCCTCGAACGGCACGCCGCATAGTCGCAGCATCAGCGCGAGCTTGTAAGAGTTGCCGGATTCCGGAAAATAGTGCAGTCGGACGGTATCTGACGTCATCGGACACCTGTTTTTGAAAACAGAACATTTGTTCTGTACAAAGAGGAGTACCGGAGACGGACCGGAACGCGCCGCGGCCCGCTATATGCCGCCGCGGATGGCGTACTCCGCAATGGCCGACCAGCCGCGGTCGCCCTGTCCCGCCGCGACGGTTTCCGCCATCTGGCGATGAACGGCGCTGAGCATCGGTAATTCGCGGCCGGCCTGTTCGGCAGCCTCCGCGGCAAGGCGGAGATCCTTGAGGCGGAGCACCGCCTTGAAGCCGGGCTGATACTTCCTCTCTGCGATGATCGCCGAATACACCTGATAGGATCCGCTGCCGAACAGCGTGCCGAGGATCAGCTCGAAGAACCGCTCGCGCGGCAACCCGTTGGCCTCGGTCAGACCACGCCTTCGGCGATTACTTCGATCGCCATGGTGATCATCATATTAATAGCTAAACCGCAACTGGTAGACGAACCTCGACTTTAGTCAGAAACGAGTTCAGTACTGATGTGCGTCGCATCAACGTTTCCCGATACTCCTGCGCTTCGATGTCTCTGAAAAATATCGCGTTGGGCGCGAGGGCACGAACAGCGTTTTCGACTTGATCCAGCGTTGCGCGGAAGAACTCCTTCCTGTCATTTTCGGTGTTCACCCGGACGGCCTCAAACCTCTCGTGCAACGCGCCTTCGAGCGTCGGCGCATCATCGCTATAGATGATGGCGTGGGTATCGAACGGAAAGGGGACGCTCGCGTCGCCAAGCTCACGAATTCTATCATTTGGATCCAACCGGCGCGTCAAACCAATCTTGACGACATCAGGACCGAATGAGCCATAGTTCGAAATCACATAAACGTATCCGGATCTGGTCATCTCGGCCATGGCTTGGGCCCTATTCACCTTTGCCTGAGCGCTGCTGAGATTATTCTCCAGAAGCCTAATCTGTTCCTTCAATGCTTCCAGGCGAGGCCCCATGGCGCGCGCAGCCTCCTCCCTCGACTTATCTAGAAGCCGCTGATAGTTGTCCTGATCATCTTCAGCGCGCTCAAGGTCGCGCAGCAGTTTCTGCTCTTCACGCGCAGCTCTCGCTAGCTCCGCGCGTTTATCGCGCTCCAGCTTTAGCTTCTCGCGGTACTCGTGCGTCAGGTAAAGCTCCTTCAGCTTGAGATTGAGAAACTCCCGCGCGATTAGAACCGACACATATGAGTTGAGCTCATCGATCTTGAGCTGCGCATTCAGGATTCTCTTCTCCATCGTTTCGACGTTGTTCCAACGGACATTGGCGATGGCTGCATCGCATTCATTATTGAAAGCACGCAGAGTTAGTTTGATGGCGCGATCGGTCATGAGCTGACCTTTCGCCTCGCTGCCTTCGAGCGACCAACCTGTGGTGCAGATGACTGCAGACTTCTGCCTGACCATAGCCTTCTGCTGCGCTCGATTTTCGCGAATCGCACGCCTGAACTGCTCGCTGTCCGAAAAGTCGAAATGCGGTTCGTACATAGCAACCTGAGCCAACTCATTTTTCTCGCTCAAGCTGTCGAGCTCAGCAGTAAGCCGATCGAGGCTCTCCTTCTTGTCGCGACATGAGCGCTTCAGGTCCTCGATCGTCGAGACGCGGGCACGCACCTCTTTGTCCAGGCGATCCAACTCCGTTTGAATGTCTATTATCGGGCGCAACCGCTCCTCGAGCCCGGCCAATTGCTCGGAAAGACCTTTCAACTCGTCACGCCGGCGGCGGCGCTCTCGAACGAATTTGATGATCATCCGACCCAGAATGAAGGGAAGCAGGAACAGAGCAGTCACTAGAACGAAAACAACAATTGCCAAGGCCGCCCCCGCTAGAATCTTGAACCTGCCGACGTCGCCAATAGGCAGCGTCGGATCGTCAGATGATAAGCGCGAGCTTAGAGAGCACTCAACCTGCACGAGCAAAGACGGGCAGGATAGCATTAACGACGGGTTCTCCAAGAATGGAGAACTTTAGAACTGAGGCCGATCCGACAACAGCTCGATCAGCCGCCCCTCATCCTCGGCGGGGATGGCGGCGGCAGCTTTGGCGTAGACGTCGACCGCGGCGCGGCTGAGCGGGAGATGCGGCAGGAGCGTTTCGCCGAGCTTCACCGCATACACAGCATCCTTGTGCCGGAGCGCGGCCGTGAAGGTCGCGTTGGTGAAATCGCGCGCAATCATCCGGGGCGCATGGCGGACCACCTGCGGACTCGCAACGACGCTGCTGAGGATCGCATCGCGTACCAGCGCCATATCGAGGCCGGCCTGCTCGGCGATCGCAATGCCTTCGGCAATTGCCGCGATCTGGATCGCGCCCATCAGATTGTTGATCAGCTTGTAGACGGTCCCTGCGCCGACCGGGCCGAAATGCCGGATCGTCTGACCGAGCGGTGCCAGGAACGGCCGGGCCCGATCGAGGTCGTTCAGCTCGGCGCCGATCAGCAGCGTCAGCTCCCCGCGCGCAGCGGCATCGGGCAGCCCGGTGACCGGACAATCGATGTAGACGAGATCTCGCGCGCGTAGCGCGGCGGCCATGTCGAGGGCATGCTGGTGCGACACCGTCGAACATTCGATCGCCAGCACGCCCGGTGCGGCCGTCGTCGCTGCGCCATTTGGACCAAGCCACACGGCCTCCGAGGCGACATCGTCCGCAACCATCGTCAGGATGGCACGGGTCTCGCGCGCTGCATCGGCGGGACTATCGGCCCACCGAGCGCCGCGGCGGATCAGATCGTCCGCCTTGGCCTTGCTGCGATTCCACACGGCAACGTCGAAGCCCGCATCGAGCAGCCGCCCGGCCATGCCGTGGCCCATCTTGCCGAGGCCGAGGAAGGCGACACGGGTTCGGGGCGGATGCGCCATCGCGGCTCAGTCGACGTCCTCGATCGCGCCAGGCCCGCCGCCGAAGGCGCGTTGCGCCAGGGTCGCGGCCATGAATTCGTCGAGGTCGCCGTCGAGCACGCCAGCGGTGTCAGAGGTCTGAACGCCGGTGCGAAGGTCCTTCACCATCTGATACGGCTGCAGCACGTAGGAGCGGATCTGGTGGCCCCATCCGATTTCGGTCTTGGCGGCCTGGTCTGCGGCGGCCTGCTCTTCGCGCTTCTTCAGTTCGATCTCGTACAGCCGCGCGCGCAGCATGTCCCACGCCTGCGCGCGGTTCTTGTGCTGCGACCGGCCGGCCTGACAGACCACCGCGACGCCGGTCGGGATGTGGGTCAGGCGCACCGCGGATTCGGTCTTGTTGACGTGCTGACCGCCGGCGCCGCCGGAGCGCATCGTATCGACGCGGACGTCGGACTCGGCGATGTCGATCTTGATCGAATTGTCGATCACCGGGAAAATCTGAACCGACGAGAACGAGGTGTGCCGGCGGGCATTGGAGTCGAACGGCGAGATCCGCACCAGGCGATGCACGCCGGCTTCGGTCTTCAGCCAGCCGTAAGCGTTGTGGCCGGAAATCTGGATCGTCGCCGATTTGATCCCCGCCTCTTCGCCCTCGGATTCTTCGAGATACTCGATCTTGAAGCCGTGCTTCTCCGCCCAGCGGACGTACATCCGCAGCAGCATCGAGGCCCAGTCCTGGCTCTCGGTGCCGCCGGCACCGGCATGGACTTCGAGATAGGTATCGAAACGATCGGCTTCGCCGGACAGCAGCGCTTCCAGCTCGCGGCGCGCGACTTCCTTCTTCAGCGCTTTCAGCGCCTCCTCGGCTTCCTTGACGATGCCCTCGTCGCCCTCGGCCTCGCCGAGTTCGATCATTTCAATGTTGTCGGTCAGCTCGCGCTCGACCTTGCCGATGCCGGTCAGCGAATCCTCAAGCGAGGTCCGCTCCTGCATCAGCTTCTGAGCCTTCTGCGGATCGTTCCAGAGGTCGGGATCCTCGGCGAGCTTGTTCAGCTCCGCGAGGCGGACGGTCGACTGATCGACGTCAAAGATGCCTCCTCAGCAGCCCGACTGACTGCTTGATCTCTTCAACGAGGCGTTCAATTTCTGCGCGCATGGGATCTCTTCGGAAGCGGCGGTGCCGCGAATGTTGAGACGCGATTTAACGGGCGACGCGGCAAAGCGCAATCGCCCGTTGGGATCGAAGCCGAACCTATACAGGCCCGATCAACAAAGGCCGGATCAATAAAGCCCGCCGGTGCCGGGCCGGAAGAAGCCACGATCGTCCGGCGGCGGCGCCGCCTGCTGCGGCTGGCGACCGTCGGCATCGGCGACACCGATCACCGAATAATTGTCCGGCGGCGCCGTGCCCGGCTTGAACGCTTCGAGAATGGTGCGCGTGTCGCCCGGCCCGGCCCGCATGCCGCTCTTGGCGTCGACGCGGATCAGCTTGATGCCGGCCGGCACGCGGAACGGCACCGCCGGCTTATCGGCGAGGGCGAGCTTGAAGAAGTCCTTGGCGACCGGCGCGGCGAGATGGCCGCCGGTGGCGCCGCGGCCGAGATTGCGCGGCTTGTCGTAGCCGAAATACACGCCGACCACGAGATCCGGCGAGAAGCCGATGAACCAGGCATCCTTCTCGTCGTTGGTGGTGCCGGTCTTGCCGGCGATCGGCTTGCCGACCTCGCGCACCACCGTGGCGGTGCCGGCTTGCACCACGCCTTCCATCATCGACGTGATCTGATAGGCGGTCATCGGATCGAGCACCTGCTCGCGGCGGTCGACGAGCTGCGGTTCGGGCTGGTTGTGCCAGCCTTCCGGGGCCTCGCAGCCGCGGCATTCGCGCTGATCGTGCTTGAAGATGGTGTGGCCGTAACGATCCTGAATCCGGTCGATCAGAGTCGCCTTCACCCGCCGCCCGCCATTGGCGAACATCGAATAGGCGGTGACCATTCGCATCACCGTGGTTTCACCGGCGCCGAGCGCATAGGACAGATAGTTCGGCAGCTCGTCGTAGACGCCGAACCGCTTGGCGTATTCGCCGATCAGCGGCATGCCGATGTCCTGGGCGAGCCGCACCGTCACGGTGTTGAGCGAACGCTGCAGTGCGTTGCGCAGCGTGGTCGGGCCGTAATACTTGCCGGTCGAATAGTTCTCCGGCCGCCACACCCCGACGCCCTGCCCCTGGTCGATCTCGATCGGCGCGTCGATCACCACCGTCGACGGCGTGTAGCCGTTGTCCATCGCGGCCGAATACACCAGCGGCTTGAACGACGAGCCCGGCTGCCGATACGCCTGAGTGGCCCGGTTGAACTGGCTCTGGTCGAACGAGAAGCCGCCGACCATCGCCAGCACGCGGCCGGTCCACGGGTCCATCGCCACCATCGCGCCCGACACTTCGGGGATCTGCCGCAGCCGGTACTGGCCCTCGATCGCCTTGCCGTCTTTGTCGAGCAGTGGGTCGACATAGACGACGTCGCCTGGCGACAGCACGTCCGACACCGTTCGCGGAGTCTTGCCGCGCGACGAGCCGCTGGTCGGCTTGGCCCATTTCACGCCCTCGAGCGTGACCAGACCGGTCTCGCGCTGCTTCGAGATCGCGCCGCCGAGTTCGCGGCCGGGCTGGAAGCCGATCCGCGCCGACTGGTCGGAGGTCTCCAACACCACAGCCAGCCGCCACGGCGAGATGTCGGCGAGCGATTTGACGTCGGCGAGCTTGACGCCCCAGTCGCCGGAGATGTCCAGCTTGTGGACCGGGCCGCGCCAGCCGCGGGCCTCGTCGTAGCGGACCAGGCCCGCCACCATGGTCTTTCGCGCCTCGACCTGCAGCTTGGGATCGAGCGTGGCGCGGACCGACAGCCCGCCCTCGTAAAGCTTCTTTTCGCCGTAGCGCTCGAAGATGTCGCGGCGGACTTCCTCGGCGAAATATTCGCCGGCGAAGGTGTGCGCGAGGTTGCCGCGGTTGGTGACCGTGAGCGGCGACTTGCGCGCCTTGTCGGCGTCGGCCTGGCTGATCCAGCCGTTCTCCAGCAGGCGGTCGATCACGTAATTGCGGCGCTCGACCGCGCGGTCGTGGTTCTTCACCGGGTGCAGCGACGACGGCGCCTTCGGCAGCGCCGCCAGATAGGCAGCCTCCGAGACAGTGAGCTCGTTGACCGACTTATCGAAATACACCAGCGACGCGGCGGCGATGCCGTATGCGCCGAGGCCGAGATAGATCTCGTTGAGATACAGCTCGAGGATCTTGTCCTTCGAGTAGGCGCGCTCGATCCGCATCGCCAGCAGCGCTTCCTTGATCTTACGGGTGAACGACACCTCGTTGGTCAGAAGGAAGTTCTTGGCGACCTGCTGGGTGATGGTCGAGGCGCCCTGCGGCCGGCGGTTGGTGCCGATGTTCTGCGCGTACAGAAGCGCAGCGCGCGCCATGCCCTGATAGTCGATGCCGCCGTGCTCGTAGAAATTCTTGTCTTCGGCGGCGAGGAAGGCGTTGATCACCAGCTTCGGCACCGCCTGGATCGGCAGGTACAGCCGGCGCTCCTTGGCGTATTCGGCGAGCAGCGAGCCGTCGGACGCGTGAATCCGCGTCATCACCGGCGGTTCGTAATCCTGAAGCTGCGAGTAGTCCGGCAGGTCTTTGGAAAAATGCCAGATCAGTCCGGCAGCGGCCGCGACGCCGACCAGGAACACGATCGTGCCGGCCGCGAACAGGAAGCCGAAGAAACGCAGCAGCAAGCGCATCAGAGAGTTCCGTTTCATCCAGGGCCGCGCCTCGCGGCGGATGTCCCTTGACCGAGAATGCAGTCGTTCGCAACCCGGGCGGTGCACGCTACCGGGCGAGGCCCAATCGCAACCGACCTCACGAACCGCGCAGCACGTCTTATAGAACTTACGCTGTGGCCAAACTAGGGCCCGTCGCGCCCCGCTACCGTACCGGAAATGCCGAGATTAACCCGGCGAGCCGGCCGAAACCAGCCGCTTGCTCAGAAACGAATCAATCGCCTGGGCCACCGCTCCGACGGTCTTGCTGCGCCACTGCTCGGACATCAGGTGCTGCAGATCAGCCTTGTTGGACACATAACCCAGCTCGATCAGCACCGACGGCACGTCGGGCGCCTTGAGCACCCGGAAGCCTGCGGACTTCAGCGGCCGTTTATGCATCCGAGTCGCGGTCTTCATGTCCTTCATCAATTGCTGCGCGAATCGGTTGGAGAACGTCTTGGTCTCCCGCTGGGCAAGGTCGATCAGAATATCGGCGACGTCGGTCGGCTCTTCGGTGAGATTGACGCCGCCGATCGCGTCGGCCTTGTTTTCCGCATCGGCCAGCCGCTGCGCTTCGGCGTCGGACGCTTTGTCCGACAGGGTGTAAATCGTCGCGCCCTGCGCGTCGCCCTCGCGCCGCGGCAGCGCGTCGGCGTGGATCGACACGAACAGCGCCGCCGACTGCTCGCGCGCGACCTTCACCCGATCATTGAGCGGAATGAAAGTGTCGTCGTCGCGGGTCAGCACCACCCGGAATTTGCCTTGCTGGGTGAGCCGGTCGCGCAGCGCGACGGCGAAATCCAGCACGATGCTCTTCTCAGCGACGCCGTCGGCCGATTGGGTGCCATTGTCGATGCCGCCGTGTCCCGGATCGATCACCACCACCGGGCGCGGGTCGTCGCGCTCCACTTTCGGCAGCGGCGTGTTGCGCGGCACGGTCGCGGTGGTTTCGGCGCCCGCCACGGTCGGCCGCAATTCGGCGACGCTGTCGGCGGTGCGCAACGCCTGCATGAAAGCGGCGCGGTCGATCGATTCGAGGTCGATCACCAGCCGGGCCGGCTGGCCGTTGGCGGGATCGAGCATCTCGGCCTTGGCGATCTTCGCTGGCCCGGTCAGGTCGAGCACGATGCGGGAGCCGCCCGGCATCACCAGCCCATAGCGGAACGCCTTGATCAGGCCACGACCATCCTCGCCCGTCCCTTTCGGCAGCCGGAAATTGATCTGCGGCAGGTCGATCACCACCCGATATGGATCGGCCAGCGCGAACGCACGCAGCGGAACCTTCTCGTCCAGATCGACGATCAGGCGGCTCTGCTTATCGTCACCAGCGACTCGGGCGTCGGATGCAGTCGGGAAACTGGCCGGCGTCGCCACCGCAGCACTCGCCGCAGGCTCGGCGACGGCGGGATTGGCCGCCGCGGGCGTCAGACACAAAAATGCTGCGGCGCACGCGACAAGCGCATTGAACAAAACAAAATGATTTGCGCGGAGTGCCAAACGAATCCCAACCCTCCCGGAAGTCGTTGTACCGCAATAGGACCGCACGGTTAATTGGAGCTTAAATGACCTCGGGATGAAACCTGCGGGGTGTTGCCGGGCCGCGACGCTCACCTTGCAACCGACACCCAATCCACGTATGTATTTACTGCTGACGGTCTATACTACCGGTTGTGTCGCGTTCAGCCACTCGGTGCAGCGCCAAGTCCCCGATCCCAAACCCGGCGGATTTTGCGTTTTGCCGGCCCCTCCGAGCCAGCGCAGTGCGCGGCAGGTCAAGGAGTGCCGGCCCAGCCCGAACGGCGTCCGTCCCCGGGCCTTCTCTCGTACCAGGGACGGTTCAACACTTCATGACCGACCACATTCGGCTCACCGGCTGAATGCCCCACTCCGGCTTAGCGCCTCGGCGCGGAGCCGGCCCATCAGCGAGACGACACGGCGGCTGATCGAGCCGCCACCTGTTCAGACGGGCCGACGCTTAATGCGCCAGACTGCGATGCCGAAACCGACCCACGCAAAGGCCGCGCCGCCGCGAAGCTATCGCTTCGCTTTGCGCGTCGCCTCGGGTCCCCGACCGGCACGGCACACCGCCACGCGTTTCGGCCTTCCCCTCACCCCCGAATCAGGTGGACCGTCGCGTCTACCGGCCGCGCTGCTTGCGCGAGCCGTTTCGCGCGCGCTCCGCCGACATGAGTTGAAAAATGGCCAACAAGATGCTGATCGACGCCACCCACCCGGAAGAGACCCGGGTGGTCGTGGTCCGTGGCAACCGCGTCGAAGAGTTTGATTTCGAAACCGCCCAGCGCAAACAACTCCGCGGCAACATCTATCTCGCGAAAGTCACCCGGGTCGAACCCTCGCTGCAGGCCGCCTTCATCGAATACGGCGGCAATCGCCACGGCTTCCTCGCCTTCAGCGAAATCCATCCCGACTATTATCAAATTCCGGTCGCCGACCGGCAGGCCCTGATCGAGGCCGACGAACGCGCCCACCGCGAAGCCGAAGAAGAAAGCGAGCAGCGCTCCAGCCGCCGCCGATCGCGTCATCGCAGCCATCGCCGCCGCAGCGGTGGCGAGCGGGTGCAGAGCGAGATCGTCGACGCCGCAGCCGACGTCCCGGCCGAGCAGCCGCATGCGGTCGCCGAGCAGCCCGAGGCTCATTACGCCTCTGCCTATGACGCCTCTGCCTATGACGCCTCGCATCCGACCGAGCCCCACGAGGCGGAGGCCCTCGAGGCCGGTGCGCACGCAGCCGATGAACCGCTGATGCACGAGCTGCCGGAGGGTGCCGCCGAGCAGCAAGACGTCGCTCCCGCCGCTGCCGAGCAGGACTCCGTCCAGGCCGCCGCTGCGCCGTCCGAACCGCCTGCCCAGTCCGACAGCCCGGTGAGCGCTGAGCCTGAGCCGGCCGCTGCCGAGCCCCACGCGATTGCCGAGGCCCCTGCTCCGATCGATGCGCCGCAACTGGCTGGCTCGCATGATGACGTCGAGCCGCATGCCGACGATCAGGACACGGACGAGCACGCCGAGACCAGCGCTGGCTACGTCGAAGACGCGCCGTTCCCGATCGACGAGAATCACGAAGCCGAGGACGGCCACGAGGCGCACGACGATCATCCCGAGCACGACGCCGAGACCTTCTCCGACACCGAGGCGGAAGCCGAGGATGACGAGGAAGAAGACGACGAAGAGGATGCCGAGGAGGATCTGGTCGAATCCGTCGGCGGTGACGATGTGCTCGAGGAAGTGCCGGAACGCGCCTTCCGTCCGCGCCGGCAGTACAAGATTCAGGAAGTCATCAAGCGGCGCCAGGTGATGCTGGTGCAGGTCGTGAAGGAAGAGCGCGGCAACAAGGGCGCGGCGCTCACCACCTACCTGTCGCTGGCCGGCCGCTACGCCGTGCTGATGCCGAACACCGCGCGTGGTGGCGGCATCAGCCGCAAGATCACCTCGGCGCAGGACCGCTCGCGGCTCAAGGAAGTGGTGCAGGACCTCGACGTGCCGGAAGGCATGGGCGTGATCCTGCGCACCGCCGGCGCCTCCCGGACCAAGCCGGAGATCAAGCGCGACTTCGAATACCTGATCCGGATGTGGGAGACGGTGCGCGACGTCACGCTGAATTCGCAGGCACCGAAGCTGGTCTACGAGGAAGGATCGCTGATCAAGCGCTCGTTGCGCGACCTCTACAACAAGGAGATCGACGAGGTGCTGGTGGCCGGCGAAGCCGGCTATCGCGAGGCCCGCGACTTCATGCACATGCTGATGCCGTCGCAGGTGCGTGCGGTGAAGCTGTATCGCGACGGCCAGCCGCTGTTCTCGCGGATGGGCGTCGAGAGCCAGCTCGATGCGATGTTCTCGCCGACCGTGCAGCTTCGCTCCGGCGGCTACATCGTCATCAACCAGACCGAAGCGCTGGTCTCGATCGACGTCAACTCCGGCCGCTCGACTCGCGAGCACCACATCGAAGACACTGCGCTCAAGACCAACATGGAGGCCGCCGAGGAAGTCGCCCGGCAGCTCCGGCTGCGCGACCTCGCCGGCCTGATCGTCATCGACTTCATCGACATGGACGAGAAGCGCAACAACCGCGCGGTCGAGCGTAAGCTCAGCGACTGTCTGCGGCAGGATCGCGCTCGCATCCAGGTCGGCCGGATCTCGCATTTCGGCCTGCTCGAGATGTCGCGCCAGCGCATCCGCGCCAGCGTGCTGGAGAGCTCGACCGAGCCCTGCCCGCATTGCGGCGGCTCGGGCCACGTCCGCTCGGTGTCCTCGGTGGCGCTGCAATTGCTGCGCGGCCTCGAAGAAGTGCTGATGAAGGGCGCGACGCACAATTTGATCGTGCGGACCCGCACCGACGTGGCGCTGTATGTGCTCAATCACAAGCGCGGTCACCTGCGCGACCTCGAGACCGGCTTCAAGGTGTCGCTGTCGGTGTTGGCCGATCCCACGGTCAGCGGTCAGCAGTCGTTCGTGATCGACCGCGGCGAACAGATCCACACGCTGGAAACCGCCAAGGCACTGCTCGCGGCACAAGTCGCTGCCTCCCCGGCGCCGATCGAAGAGCCGGACGACGAGGACGGTTACGACTTCGAGGCCGAGATCGAGACCGAGGAGACTGTCGGCCTCACCGAGGATCAGGCTGGCGAAGCCGGCGACAGCGAGAGCGAAGGCCGCAAGCGCCGGCGTCGGCGTCGGCGCCGGCGCTCGGGTGAACCGCGCGAGACCGCCGAGCTCGGCGCGTCGGCGGAAGACGGCGAACAGCCGTTCGCGATTGAAAGCGCCGAATCGGCCGGTGAGGCTGACGACAGCGACGACGCCGGCGATGACGACAACGAGGGCGAAGCCCGCGCCGAGCAGGGCGAGAACGGCGAACGCCGTCCGCGCCGTCGCGGTCGTCGCGGTGGCCGTCGCCGTCGCGGTGGTCAGGAAGGTTCGGAAGCTGAGAATGGCCTGGTCGAATCGATCAGCGACGAGCTGTCGCCGACCGACGAGCCCGAGGTCGCCGAGGCCGTGGCCGACATCGACGGCGGCAGCCCATCGGTGCAGCCGAGCTTCGAACCGGCAGCCGAAACAGAACAGCCGCAGCAGGTTGCACACTCTGAGCCGCCGGCCGCTCCGGTCGCGACGTCGGACGCAGCCGAACAGGCCGCCGAGGACGACACTGCGGCGAAGAAGGCCGCGCGTCGCCGCTCCACGGTACGTGAAAAGGTGAGCTTCGGCGCACCCGCAGCCCCGTCAGAGACGCCTGCCGAAACCGCCATCGAGCCGCAGACCGAGCCCGTTGCCCAGGCGGAGCAGCCTGCGGTGTCCGAGCTCCCGGTGGAGGCACCGGCCGCCGAGGCCGCGCCGCAAGCCGCCAGCGAACCTGCGCAGCAGGCCGCCCCCGCCGCTCCCCGCCGCGTCGGCTGGTGGTCCCGCCGGTTCGGCGGCGGCAACTAATCGGCCGTCAAGTCAATCGCCTCTAAAATGCCCGCGCACGCCGCGGGCATTTTTCATTTCAGCCGCCGGTCGTCGCCACCGAACAGGACCGAAGAGCATCGAGTCGATCAGGCACTGATCGCCCGACGTTCATCCCTCACCTGTGCCAAGCCTTGAGCCCGTGCTGATCACTATCCGCGGAGTCAGCTTTGCAGGCTGCGTCTTCCAAAGAGACGACGACCACTCGTGGAGCTTTCGAGCCCTCTCGGATCTACAAGGCTCTCCCAAAAATGCCGATGCCCGCGACAAGCGCGGGCATCACACGTCGACCACGGCGATCGTCGGATCGTAAACCGTCAGCCGGTGGTGACGGCGGTCTCGACGTCGGATGGATCGATGGTGCGGTTCAGATTGGCGTGCAGCCGATCGTGATCGAGCTCACCTTCCCACCACGACACGAACACCGCGGCGACACCGTTACCGGTGATGTTGGTGAGCGCGCGGACTTCGCTCATGAACTTGTCGATCGAGAACACGATCGCCATGCCCGGCAGCAACGCCGGATTGACCGCGGCGAGCGTGCCGGCAAGCGTCACGAAGCCGGCGCCGGTGACGCCGCTAGCGCCCTTCGAGGTCAGCATCGCCACCAAGAGGATGGCGACCTGGTGGCTGAAGGTCAGTTCGATGCCGAGCGCCTGCGCGATGAACAGCGTCGCCAACGTCATGTAGATGTTGGTGCCGTCGAGGTTGAACGAATAGCCGGTCGGCACCACGAGGCCGACCACGGATTTCGAACAGCCGAGCCGCTCCAGCTTTTCCATCAGTTGCGGCAGCGCGCTTTCCGACGACGAGGTCCCGAGCACGATCAGGAGTTCGTCCTTGATGTAGGCGATGAACTTGAAGATGTTGAAGCCGACGAACCGCGCGATCAGCCCGAGCACCAGCACCACGAACAGCGCGGCGGTCGCGTAGAACAGCAGCACCAGCCCGAGCAGATTGCTGAGCGCAGCCGGGCCGTATTTGCCGATGGTGAAGGCCATCGCGCCGAACGCGCCGATCGGCGCCGCTTTCATCACGATGGCGATGACGCCGAACACCGCGTGCGCGGCATCGTCGATCACGTCGCGCAGCCGGTGGCCGCGCTCGCCGAGCGCCATCAGCGAGAAGCCGAACAGCACAGCAAACAGCAGCACCTGCAGGATGTCGCCCTTGGCGAAGGCGCCGACCACACTGTCCGGGATGATGTGCAGGACGAAGTCGACCGCCTTCATTTGGCTGGCCTGGTCGACGTATTTCGCCACAGCGGCGGCGTCGGGCTTGGCGGCGAGACCGTGCCCGACCTGAAACACGTTGCCGACGATCAGACCGAGCAGCAGCGCAAAGGACGACACCACTTCGAAATACAGCAGCGCCTTGACGCCGACGCGGCCGACCTTCCGAGCGTCCTGAATGTGGGCGATGCCCGAAACCACGGTGCAGAAGATGATCGGCGCGATCACCATCTTGATCAGCTTGACGAAGCCGTCGCCGAGCGCCTTGACCCATTCGTTGGTGGCGATATGCGGCCACAGCCAGCCCAGCAGCACGCCGAGTACGATGGCGAACAGCACCTGGACGTAAAGCACCTTGTAGAAGGGCTTCGACTTTGCGTCGCCCGGCAGCGCCGGTGCATCGATATGGGTCGTCGCCGACATGGCCATCACTCCACTCGCTTGATGCCTGTCGAACGATATGACGTTGTTGGCCGACCGCAGGCAGACCGGTCGGCCAAGTCGATTGAACAGCAACCGTCAGCGTGGGCGGTCGACGATGCGGCGCACCGCGGGAAGCAAGGCCGCACCGAGCGCGGACTTGATCAGCGAGCCGGCGAGGAACGGAACGACACCGCCCCACCAAGCCTTGGCGATGCCGAGATGTAGACCGAAGGCGAGCCAGGCGAAGCCGAATGTCAGAATGGCGAGGTGGCCTGTGAGCATCGCGGCGAACAGCTTCGCCACTGAGCGATCGAAGCCGCGTTCGGCGAACCAGCCGACCAGGAAGGCCGCAACCACGAAGCCCGCCAGATAACCGGCGGTGGGTCCAAGCAGCGGAACCAAGCCACCGACGGGACCGGCGAACACCGGCAGGCCGGCCGCGCCTTCCACCAGATAGAGGATCAGCGTTGCTGCGCCGAGCCGCGCGCCATAGGCGGCGCCGATCAGCACCACCACCAGCGTCTGCAGCGTCATCGGAACCAGCGGCAGCGGAATGTTGACCTTGGCGGAAAGCGCCAGCAGCACCGTCCCGAATACGAGCAAGACAGCCAGCCGCAACCAGGCGAAGAATCCGTCCGACCGCCGCGGCCACAAACGGGCTGCGAGCGCAACGTGGCCGCCGATGGAGGGCGGCGCGGACGAACCAAGCGGCAAGGGAATTCTCCCGGGGGGAATTAGTCGCGGGAGCCTATAGCGACGAAATGCCGCAAAGATCAAGCAGCGAAATTGCCGGATCTGTCATTCTGACGAAATTATCGACCAAGCCACGCAGTGATCCGCCGCACCGCCTCGCGCATGTCCTCGGCCGATCGGGCGTAAGAAAACCGCACGAAACTCTTGCCACGCACCGGATCGAAATCGATCCCCGGCGTCGCCGCCACCCTCGCCTCTTCCAGCATTCGCTTGGTGAAGTCGTAGCTGTCCGATGTGAAGGCCGAGACGTCGGCATACAGATAGAACGCGCCGTCGGCCGGCAGAAACTCGGTCAGCCCCGCCTGCGGCAGCCCCTGGATCAGGATGGCGCGGTTCTCTTCGTAACCGCGCTTGACCGCCTCCATCTCGTCGCGACCGTCGAACGCCGCCTCGGCGGCGATCTGCGACAACGTCGGCACCGAGATCGCGAGGTTCTGCTGCAAGCGCTCGACCGGACGCACCAAGCTCTCCGGCAGCACCATCCAGCCGACGCGCCAGCCGGTCATGCAGAAGTACTTCGAGAACGAGTTGATCACTACCGCGTCGGGCGACAGCTCCGCGGCGGTGACGGCCGGAAACGCGTAGTCGAGGCCGTGATAGATCTCGTCGGAAATGAAGCGAATGCCTTCGCTCTCGGCAACCGCGATCAGCTCAGTCAGCGCCTCGCGCGTCATCATCGTGCCGGTCGGATTGGCGGGGCTGCCGACCAGCACACCCTTCAGCGGCGCCTTGCGGTGCGCGGCGAGCAGCGCCTCGCCGGTCAGCGCGTGCCGGGTCTCGCTGTGGGTCTCGATCGGCACCGGCTCGCAACCGAGCGCGTTGAGAATGTGGCGATACGGCGGATAGCCGGGCACCGTCACCGCGACGCGATCGCCGGGCTCGAACAGCGCCAGGAACGACAGGATGAAGGCGCCCGAGGAACCGGTGGTGACGACGATCCGCTGCGGATCGATATCGCAATTGTAAGTGTCGCGGTAATGCCGCGCGATCCGCGCACGCAGCGAAGGAATGCCGAGCGCCGATGTGTAGTCGATCCGGCCATTGTCCAGCGCCGCATGTGTGGCGGCGAGCGCGGCGCGCGGCGCCGGTGCCCATGGCTGGCCGACTTCCATATGAATGACGTGACCGCCGGCCGCTTCGATTCGGTCGGCCGCCGCCATCACGTCCATCACCATGAAGGGCGGTACGTCGCTGCGGGCAGACGCGGTCAACAATCCGCGCGCACGCTGTGTCTTGGTCGCATCGAGCATCGAATTCTGCTATCCCCGCGCGGTCTGTTCGGTGAACCCGCTGCGCGCCGCGCCGCTGCCGTCTTGCTGGGCCGACCAGGAGATACCCGGAATTCGATGCACGGCCAATGCTGAAGGACATTGCAGTTTTCGCCGGACGGCTATGCCCGTCCGCACGCCAACACGCTTCGCGGCTGGTCGCGGGCGTCCTTGCGCTCGCGCTGGCGGTCCCGCCGGTTCCAGCGATGGCGCAGGCGCGGTCGCAGAAGGGCCCGCCGCTGCTGCGCGACACCGAGACCGAACAGCTGCTGCGCGACTACACGCGACCGATCCTGCGCGTGGCCGGCCTCGAGAAGCAGAACATTCAGGTGGCGATCATCAATGATCCGACCTTCAACGCCTTCGTCGCCGACGGCCACCGCATCTTCGTCAATTACGGCGCGCTGCTGCAATCGGAGACGCCGAACCAATTGATCGGCGTGCTGGCGCACGAAACCGGCCATCTTGCCGGTGGTCACCTGTCCAAGCTGCGGACGCAGATTTCGAACGCACAGACCCAGATGATCGTCGCGATGCTGCTCGGCGTGGGCGCGATGGTCGCCGGAGCCAATGCCGGCCCGAGCAGCGGTGCGAGCAACATCGGCGCCGCCGCGATCTCGGCGCCGCAGGAGATCCTTCGGCGCAACATTCTGTCCTACCAGCGCCAGCAGGAGGAAAACGCCGACCGGGCCGCCGTCAAATTCCTCAACGCGACGCAACAGTCCGCGAAGGGGATGTACGAGACCTTCCAGCGCTTCACCAAGGAAAGCCTGTTCGCGGCGCGCGGCGCCGATCCCTATGCGCAATCGCATCCGATGCCCGCCGAACGTGTCTCGGCCCTCGCCGAACTCGCCCGCTCCAGCCCGTACTGGGATAAGAAAGACGACCCGTCGCTGCAATTCCGCCACGACATGATGCGCGCCAAAGTGTCGGGTTTCATGGAGCGGCCAGATACGGTGTACCGACGCTATCCGGCGTCGAACACCAGTCTGCCGGCACGCTATGCCCGCGCCATCGCCAGCTATCTGCACGGCGATCCGCGCTCGGCACAGGCGCAGATCGACGGACTGATTCAGGCGCAGCCCAACAACCCGTATTTCTACGAGCTGCGTGGCCAGGCCTTGCTCGAAGGCGGGAAACCTGCGGAAGCGATCGCACCATTGCGCAAGGCGGTGGCGATGACCCGCGGAGCGCCGCTGATCGAGATCCTGCTCGGCCAGGCGCTGGTCGCGAGCAACAACAAGGCCTACACCGACGAGGCAATTCGCATCCTGCGCGGCGCGCTTGGCCGCGAGGGAGAAGTACCGATGGGCTATAGCCAACTCGCAATGGCCTACGGTCAGAAGGGTAACTACGCAGAAGCAGATCTCGCTTCGGCACAGGCGGCGTATTTGCGCGGCGATTCCAAAACCGCTCGGGAGCTGGCAGCCCGCGCCAAATCCCGCTTCCCGGTAGGTTCGCCGGGATGGGTCAAGGCCGACGACATCGTCGCGGCGAAGATGCCTGGACAAAAGTAGCAATTCCGCGCTCGATTGTCGCGCCGCGTCGGATTGTCCCCTGCGCAGGCCTCTGTCACACTCCCGGCGCGGGGATTTTGTCCCGCTCGCGAGTCTTGCGATCGACCCGGTATCGCTGTCGATACATTGGCGGTCGATACATTGAACGCTCCGCGCTCAACGGCAGACAAATCGCTGCACCAACATCGGGAGAGACATCCATGAGCAAGTCGACACAGCCCTCGGGCGGAAAGCCCCGTAAATTTCTCACGCGCGCTCTGGCTAGCGTCGCGCTGCTGACGATGTACGGATTGGGGATGGTCGCTACCACCGGCGCAGCGATGACGCTGGCATCGACGCCGGCCCATGCGCAGCGCGGTCGCGGTCGTGGATGGGGTCGTGGCCGCGGGCGCGGACGCGGCTGGGGCGGTCCCGGCCCGGGCGCTGCGATCGGAATCGGAATCGGTGCGGCGATCGTCGGCGGCGCGATCGCGGCGAGCCAGGCCGAAGCAGCACGTCAGCAGGACTACTGCGCGCGGCGCTTCCGCTCCTACAATCCGGCGACCGGCACCTATATCGCCAAGGGCGGGCGCGAGGTGCCCTGCCCGTAGCCGTTGCGCGATAAGACATCGATCGGGCGGTGTGTGAACATCACGCACCGCCCGATGCATTTTGCGGATGCTTTTGCGACGAGTTCCTTGATCCTGCGCTGCGGAATCCCCATTTAGAAGGCCTCAATCCTTCCGCGCGCCGGGCGCGTTCCGCGCAGACGACCGCTTCACAAACGTACAGGAGACCGCACCGATGTCCCTTCATATCGGAGACATTGCCCCCGACTTCACCGCCGACACCACCAAGGGCAAGATTTCGTTCCACGACTTCATCGGCGACTCCTGGGTCTTCTTCTTCAGCCATCCCGCCGACTTCACGCCGGTCTGCACCACCGAGATGGGCAAGACCGCCAAGCTGGCGCAGCCGTTCGCCTCGCGGAACGTCAAGCCGATCGGGTTGTCGACCGACACGGTGGACGAGCATCTGAAATGGATCGCGGACGTCAACGACACCCAGCAGACCGATCTGCAATTCCCGATCATCGCCGATCCGGAGCTGAAGGTCGCCAAGCTTTACGACATGATCCACCCGAACCAGAGCGATACCGCTGCGGTGCGCTCGGTGTTCATCATCGATCCCAACAAGAAGATCCGTCTCACCATGACCTACCCGATGAATGTCGGGCGGAACTTCGACGAGATCCTGCGCGTGATCGACGCGCTGCAGTTCGCCGACAAGCACACCGTCGCGGCGCCGGCCGACTGGCGTCCGGGCGACAAGGTGATCATCCCGCTGTCGCTGAAGGGTGAAGCTGCCACCAAGGCGTTTCCGCAGGGCTGGGAAGAACCCCGCCCCTATCTGCGCCTGACCACCATCAAGTAACGCAACGCGCGTTTCGAACGACGCCGGCGTTCGGCCCCCCCGAGCGCCGGCGTCGTTGCGTCGCCAGCAGCGCAACGCCGACCCGGCCAAACGCGTCCATAAAAACCGCGTATTTGCTGCCGAAAAGCGCTATGAAATATTCGAATCCGACCTCCTTTTCCACGACCTGACCCGCCGAAGGGATCCCACTTATGCCGTCGTTCCGCCCGTTCGCCACAGCCCTGCTCGCGCTCGCCGTCGTCGGCGCGCCGGCCGTCGCCTCGGCGCAGAAGTTCTCCGACGAGCAGCGCAGCCAGATCGAGTCGATCATCAAGGAGTATCTGGTGTCGCATCCGGAGGTACTGGAAGAAGCCTCCGAAGAGCTCGGCAAGCGGCAGGCCGCGGCACAGGCCGAGAAGCACCAATCCGCGATCACCGAAAACGCAGCAACAATCTTCGACTCGCCGCGCGGCGTGACGCTGGGCAACAAGACCGGCGACGTCACCATGGTCGAGTTCTTCGATTACAATTGCGGCTACTGCAAGCGCGCCATGGTCGACATGCTCGAACTGATGAAGGACGACCCGAAACTGAAGGTCGTGCTGAAGGAATTCCCGGTGCTCGGTCCGCCGTCGGTGGAAGCGGCGCAGGTCGCAATCGCGGTGCGGATGCAGGATCCGAGCGGCAAGAAATATCTCGACTTCCACCAGAAGCTGCTGGGCGGTCGCGGTCAGGCCGACAAGGCGCGGGCGATGGCGGCAGCCAAGGACGCCGGTCTCGACATGGCAAAACTGGAAAAGGACATGTCCGGTCCGGAAGTCCGCGCCACCATCGAGGAGAACTTCAAGCTCGCCGAAGCGATGGGCATGAACGGAACGCCGAGCTACGTGATCGGCAAGCAGGTGGTGGTCGGCGCGGTCGGTCTCGACACGCTGCGCCAGAAGATCAACACTGCGCGCTGCGGCAAGGACAAGTGCTGATCATGGGCGACGATCGCGCTTGCCGCGGTCTTTCCGCCCAACAGCACCTGAACGTCGACATCTGACTCGAACGCCTCCTGCGCCGGCCGCAATCTCGGATCGGCCGGCGGAGGAGGCCCGTGTCTCAGGACGGAAACTCGGTTTCGGCGACGTGGACGCGGTCGGCATGAAGCGACCATTCCCGCAATCGCTCCTGCTGGCAAAATTGGTATTTGGCGATCTCGATCGCATTATCGCTGCTGGCGGCGTCGACCTCGAGCACGCCCTGACAAACTTCCTCGTGACGTCCGTTCTCGCCGAGGATGTCCTTCATAAATCGCACGATGTAGCGAGCCATGACACCTCCGGTCGGAGACTAGCGGCACGGAACGTCGCCTGGGATCCGCCGCGCAGATGGATTCAAGTCGATCGTGCCGCGAACGAGATTGATCGAGCCATCGGCATCGCCACCGGACCAGGTGGTGACACGGAGCCTCACAGGTTCTCAGGTTAGTCCAATGTGACAGCTCGACAAAGCAAAAGTCGGAGAACGGCGCCGACCATGTCGCTCCGATCGAATTGAACCACCGGACCGCGGATTTGTTCCGGGTGCAGGGAGCGATCACCCTGACCACTTTGCGAACGCTTGAACTCGGTTCTCCGGGCCGTGCGCACGTCATCGCCAGCGCCCCGGACAGCGCTGGGACGCACCTATTGCGAATGAATCCCTGCTGTTGGTTATGCCACCCTCGCCCAAAGCATCAGGCAATTCATCCGTGAAGCGAGGCTGTTCAGGCTTCCCCTCAGCGCCGAGGTTACCTATAACGCCGGCAATCAGGTGAATTTCGCCGGATTTCGAGAGGCTGCGCGGTGGATTTGCGCCGCTCGGCTGGATCAGATTCGCAGATATTGCCGGAAATTTGGATGCCTCAGACGATTTACGTGCTGAACGGCCCGAACTTGAATTTGCTCGGGACCCGTGAGCCGGAAATCTACGGTCGTGCCACGTTGGCCGATGTCGAAAAACTCTGCGCCGAAACCGCAGCCGGTTTCGGGCTCGCCGTGGTGTGTCGACAATCGAACCGCGAAGGCGAGCTGATCGACTGGATTCACCAGGCCCGCAGCGACAAGGTGGCAGGCATCGTGATCAACGCCGGCGGCTATACCCACACCTCGATTGCGCTGCACGACGCCCTGGTGGGCGTGCAGATCCCAACAGTGGAAGTCCACGTCTCCAACGTGTTCGCGCGCGAGGACTTCCGTCACCACTCCTTCATCGCCAGGGCCGCCTTCGCCAGCCTGTGCGGCTTCGGCATCGACGGCTATCGGCTGGCCATCACCGGCCTCGCCGCCAAACTCGGCGCCAGCGCCACGGCCTGACCCCGCCCGTTCACTCAAGACATCTGGATCGACACATCATGGCCCGCCAGCCTGCAGAGAAAACCGCCGCCGAGCCGACCACCGCACCGGCGACCGACGACAGCAGCCTGATCCGCGAACTCGCGGTGCTGCTCGATGAGACCAATCTGACAGAGATCGAAATCGAGCGTGCCGGTCTGCGGGTTCGCGTGGCGCGTAACGTCAGCATCGCCGCAGCCGTCCCGGCGGCCTACGCGCCGGCCCCGGGGGGCAAGGCGGCGGCGGCCGAGGCGGCCGCAGGCGACCCCGCCAAGCATCCCGGCGCGGTGACATCGCCGATGGTAGGAACGGTGTATTGGGCGCCCGAGCCCGGCGCCAAGCCGTTCATCGATGTCGGCAGCCGAGTCTCGGTCGGCGAAACCCTGTTCATCATCGAAGCGATGAAGACCATGAACCAGATCCCTTCGCCGCGGGCCGGCATCGTCACCCAAATCCTCGTCGAAGACGGCCAGCCGGTCGAATTCGGCGAGCCCCTGGTCGTGATCGAGTAAGAAGCGAATGGCGAGGCGCAAATAGCGAGCGAACAAAGCCGCTTAGCTGCATCTCCTTGCATTATTCATTCGCTATTCGCCCTCTGGCCTTACAGCGCGGTTAAGCCGATGTTCGATAAAATCCTGATAGCCAATCGCGGCGAGATCGCCCTACGCGTGCTGCGCGCGTGCAAGGAGCTCGGCATCGCCACGGTGGCGGTGCACTCCACTGCCGATGCCGACGCGATGCATGTCCGCCTCGCCGATGAGAGCGTGTGCATCGGTCCGCCGCAGTCCAAGGACAGCTACCTCAACGTTCCGGCGCTGCTCGCCGCCTGCGAGATCACCGGCGCAGACGCGGTGCATCCCGGTTACGGCTTCCTGTCCGAGAACGCGCGCTTCGCCGAAATCCTCGCGGATCACAATCTGCATTTCATCGGACCTAAGGCCGAACACATCCGGCTGATGGGCGACAAGATCGAGGCCAAGAAGACCGCCAAGCGCCTGGGCATCCCGGTGGTGCCGGGCTCCGATGGCGCCGTCGGAGCCGACGATGACGCGATGGCGATCGGCAAGTCGATCGGCTTCCCCGTGCTGGTGAAGGCTGCGGCCGGCGGCGGCGGGCGCGGCATGAAGGTCGCGCACACCGCCGAGGATCTGGCGATGGCGATCTCCACCGCCGGCAACGAAGCCAAGGCGGCGTTCGGCGACGCTTCGGTCTATCTTGAGAAGTATCTGCAGAAACCGCGGCACATCGAAATCCAGGTCCTCGGCGACGGCCGCGGCGGCGCAATCCATCTCGGCGAGCGCGACTGCTCGCTGCAGCGCCGGCATCAGAAGGTGTGGGAAGAAAGCCCCTCGCCGGTGATCAGCCCCGAGGCGCGCGCCCGGATCGGCGGCATCTGCGCCAAGGCGATGCAGGAGATGCAGTATCTCGGCGTCGGCACCATCGAATTCCTCTACGAGGACGGCGAGTTCTACTTCATCGAAATGAACACCCGCATCCAGGTCGAGCATCCGGTGACCGAGATGATCACCGGCATCGACTTGGTGCTCGAGCAGATCCGGATCGCGGCCGGCGGCGACTTGCCGGTGACCCAGGACGAGATCACCCTCAACGGTCATGCCATCGAGTGCAGGGTCAATGCCGAGAATCCGGTGACCTTCCGTCCCTCGCCCGGCAAGATCTCCCGCTACCATCCGCCTGGCGGCCTCGGCATCCGGATCGATTCCGCGGTATTCCAGGGTTACACGATCCCCCCCTATTACGACTCACTGGTCGGCAAGCTGATCGTCCACGGCAAGACCCGCGGCGAATGCCTGATGCGGCTGCGCCGGGCGCTGGACGAGATGGTGGTCGACGGCGTGGAGACGACGCTGCCGCTGTTCCGGGCTCTGGTGCGGGAGCCGTCGATCATCGACGGCGACTACCACATCCATTGGCTGGAGCAGTATCTGGCCTCCGGCGTCACTGACGGTTAGCCAGGCAAATTACTGACAAAACGTCATTTTTTCGCAGTTCAGACGGAACGAAACATTCCCCCGAGCATTCGGATGCTCGGGAACCATTCCTCTTGATCGACGTTAGAATGCGTTCTGAGTCCGCTTGCGACGCGTCTGGGGGATAGCTTGCTTGATTTCGTTCGTGCTGGAGACGTGCGGTGACGCCTGAATCCGCGCGCAAGCGTTCGCTTGTCCAAGTCACCCTGCTGTCGCTGTCGTTCGCGGTGCTGGTCGCGGTCAGCCTCGCGTCCGTGTACTGGCTGCAGAAGGCACGCGAGGACAATGCCTGGGTCGCGCATACCCTCGAGGTCCAGAACCAGATCGCGCTGGTTCAGCTGCAGCTTCGCCGTGCCGAAAGCGCTGAGCGTGGTTATGTCCTCACCGGCCAGGACGATCTGGTCCAGCAGTTCAACGAGGTCGCCGCCGACGTAATGCCGCGGCTGATGCAGTTGCGCGGCTTCGTCTCCGACAACGAGGTGCAGCGTCCGCTGATCGAGCAGGCCATCGCCTCGGCCGAGACACGGCTCGACCGGTTTCGGCATGTGATTTCATTGGCGAAAGACGACCGTGCCGAAGAGGCCCGGCAGCTCTTGCGCGACGTCGAGAGCCGGCGCGCGATGAACGAGCTCACCGATGCGCTGTCGAAGATGCGCGCCGAGGAAAACCGGCTGTTCGCCGAACGGACGTCGGCGGCCGACCGCAGCCAGGCGCTGGCTACAATCATCACCACGACCGGTTCGGGACTGGTTCTGGTGCTCGCCGGTATGTCGATCTTCCTGGTCCGCCGCTCGGCGCGGGCGCGCGACGAGGCCGAGTCGCGGCTGCGCGAAAACAATCTGAACCTCGAATCCACGGTGCAAGAGCGGACCAGCGACCTGCGCGAGGCCAACGAAGAGATCCAGCGCTTCGCCTATATCGTCAGTCACGACCTCCGCTCGCCGCTCGTCAACATCATGGGCTTTACCAGCGAGCTGGAAGAGCTGCGCAGCGACATTTTCCGCCGGATCGCAACGCTCAGCCGCGAAGTCGCCGGCAAGCAGAGCGCCGCCAACGCCGACAGCGACGGCGAGCCGGAGTTGGAACCTGCCGACAGCCAGCTTTCGGAGGACTTTACCGAGGCGCTCGGCTTCATCAAATCCTCGATCGGCAAGATGGACCGGCTGATCAGCGCCATCCTGAATCTGACCCGCGAAGGCCGGCGCCAGTTCCAGCCGGTACGGATCGACACCCGCGAATTGATCGAAAACATTGCCTCCACGGTCGCCCACCAGGCGGCCGAAGCCAACGCCGAGATCCGGATCGAGCCACTGCCGGAGATCGTCAGCGACCGCCTCGCGCTTGAACAGATCTTCTCAAACCTCATCGATAACGCGCTGAAATATCTAAAAAATGGAGTTCCAGGCGACATCGTGATCCGGGGCCGGCAGAAGCTCGGCTTCGTGATCTTCGAGGTTGCCGATAATGGCCGGGGGATCGATCCGAAGGACCACCAGAGAATCTTTGATCTTTTCCGCCGCGCCGGTACACAGGATCGGCCTGGGCAAGGGATCGGACTCGCCCATGTGCGAGCCCTGGTGCGGCGCCTGGGCGGCACCATGTCGGTGTCTTCCGCGCTCGGTGAGGGCTCGACGTTTACGATCACTCTGCCGGCCAAATGGGCGGCGAACAAGAATCAGGAACAGCGCGCATGAGTAACCCTGTCACCATCATCATGATCGAGGACGACGAAGGGCATGCCCGTCTGATCGAGCGCAACATCCGTCGCTCCGGCGTGAACAACGAGATCATCCCGTTCACCTCCGGGACAGCCGCACTGAATTATCTGTTCGGCAACGACGGCACCGGCATCGAGCACCAGCATCGTGCCTTGCTGGTTCTGCTCGACCTCAACCTACCCGACGCCAGCGGTATCGATATCCTGCGGCGGATCAAAGAGAACGATCACCTCAAGACCACCCCGGTGGTCGTGTTGACCACCACCGACGATGCCCATGAGATCAAGCGCTGCTACGAGCTGGGCTGCAACGTCTACATCACCAAGCCGGTGAACTACGAGAGCTTCGCCAACGCGATCCGCCAACTCGGTCTGTTCTTCTCGGTCATTCAGGTTCCGCAACCCGACGCTCCATGACAGACGCCAAGCCGACCCTGCTCTATATCGACGACGACGAGGCGCTGGGCCGCCTCGTGTCGCGCGGCCTGCAGCGGCAGGGGTTTCGCGTCGAGCACGTCCTGAGTGGCGAGGCCGGCCTGGAGCGGCTGCGCCAGGGCGGCATCGACGTGGTCGCGCTCGACCAATATATGCCCGGTCTCGATGGGCTCGAGACGCTGGAGCAGATCCAGAACATTCCCGACCCGCCTCCGGTGGTGTTCGTCACAGCCTCGCAGGACTCCAAGATCGCGGTGACGGCGCTCAAGGCCGGCGCCGACGACTATCTGGTGAAGGACACCCAGGGCGAATTCGTGCCGCTGCTGCAGGTCGCAGCCGATCAGGCACTGAAGCAGGCGATGGTGCGGAAGGCCCGCGACGACGCCGAGGCCGAAGTGCGTGCCTCGCGCGATCGCTACGCGGCGCTGGCCGCCGAGCGCGAAATGCTGCTGCGCGAGGTCAACCACCGCGTCGGCAACTCGTTGCAGATCATCGCCTCGCTGCTGCACCTGCAGGCGACCTCGAGCAAACAGGAAGAGGTCAAGGCAGCGCTGACCAATGCGATGGGCCGGGTCGCCGCGGTGGCGCAGGTGCATCGCCGGCTCTACACCTCGCACGATCTGAAGAGCGTGATGCTCAACCAGTATCTCGAAGCCCTGCTGGAAGATCTGCGGCGTTCGGCAGAAGGCAACCGGATGTCGCGCCTGACACTATCCGCCCAGCCGGTCGAGACCGACCCGGACCAGGCGGTGGCGATCGGCATCATCGTCAACGAGCTGGTGATGAACGCGGTCAAATACGCCTATCCGGAGGGCAAGGGGCCGATCCATGTCGAGCTGAAAGCCGACGGCGACGACCTCGAACTGGCGATTTCCGACGACGGGGTCGGCCTCAACGTCAAGGTCAACCCGCAGTCGACCGGCATGGGCCAGCGCATCGTCAGCGCGATGGCCGCCAAGCTGGAAGCCGGGGTCGAACGCGACCCCAATCACCACGGAACGCGGATCGTACTGCGGTTTCGCCGCGCCACCCCGCCGGCGGCGCGGGCCCCTCAGCAGGCAGCACAAGCCGCCCACTGACCGAGCAAAGCGCGCGGGGTGACAGCGGCGCAACGACGCCGTAGTCAGGCTCCGAATTTTTTTTCAATCAAACGCCGCTTAGGCGGCGCCCGTGCTCTCCTCACCGATTGAAGGCAATTGCCGTGCTTCCCTGGACCCAGTTGGCCACCGCACAGATCCCCGGTGGCGGAGAATTGCGGCTGATGCGGCGCGGCCAGGAATTTTCGATCCGACTCGATGCCAACGAGCTGATGAACAGCCGGCTCGGCGGTTCGGAGGAAGCGCTGGCCACTCTGGCCTGCCAGAAGCTCGCCGGCCGGCCGAAACCGCGCGTACTGATCGGCGGCCTCGGCATGGGCTTTACGCTGCGCGCGGCGCTGAAAGTGTTCGAAGAGGCCGCGATCATCGAAGTCGCCGAGCTGGTGCCAGAAGTGATCGACTGGGGACGCGGCCCGATGGCCGAACTGTACGGCGACAGTCTCAGCGATCCGCGCGTCAGCATCCTGCAGCGCGACGTCGGCGAACTGATCCGCGCCGGGAGCGGACGCTACGACGCCATTCTGCTCGACGTCGACAACGGCCCCGAAGGGCTGTCACGTCCAGCCAACGACCAGTTGTACGATCCTCGCGGCCTCGCCGAGGCACGCAACGCGCTGCGCCCCGGCGGCGTGCTGGCGGTGTGGTCGTCGGGGCCGGACGAGGGCTTCACCCGGCGGCTGCGCCGCAGCGATTTCGTCGTCAACGAAGTCCCGGTCCGCGCCGTCGGCAAACGCACCGGGTCACGGCATTGGATCTGGCTGGCGGTCAAAAGCTGATCGACGCTCCCGCTTCGGCACGGATATTGGTGCGACGGCCGGTGTCTTAAGACCATTGCCGCCTTGCCATTTTGTCGCACCTCGGGCAGCTTCCGCCGCACCGCTGCCCTTGCCGGTTCGGCGGATCCGATCTCGGGAAGATACGCCTTTGAACGTTCAGGCTCTCAGCGGCGGCGTGTTGCCGCCTGCATACCGTTGGCGCGTCGGTGCGCTGCAGGCCACCCTCCCCGGCACGAGGCTGCCGTGACTCCGGTTTTGGTATTCGGCATTCCGCTCGATTTCATCCTGTTCGCCACCACGCTGGTCGGCGTGGCGATTTTCCATCGCCATACCCTACTGATCGCGCTGACCGGGCTGGCCACCGTGGTCGGCTACAAGCTGTTGTTCGCCGGCTTCAAGACCGGCACTGGTCTGACCGGGCTGGCGCTGCACATGCAGCACGAATGGGTGACGCTGGCGAACCTGTTCCTTCTGCTCATGGGGTTTGCGCTGCTTTCGGCGCATTTCGAAAAGAGCGGCATTCCCGACGAGATGCCGGCGCTGCTGCCCGACGACTGGAAAGGCCCGGTGGTGCTGCTCGGCCTGGTGTTCGTGCTGTCGAGCTTCCTCGACAACATCGCCGCCGCGCTGATCGGCGGCATGGTAGCGCGACACGTCTTCCGCGGCCGGGTGCACATCGGCTACCTGGCCGCGATGGTCGCCGCATCCAACGCCGGCGGCTCAGGCAGCGTCGTCGGCGACACCACGACAACGATGATGTGGATCCACGGCGTCAGTCCGGTCGAAGTGCTCGACGCCTATGTCGCTGCCGGAATCGCGCTGGCGCTGTTCGCGGTGCCGGCGTCGATCCAGCAGCAGAAATTCTCGCCGATCGTCAAGAACGCGCCCAAAGGCCTGCGCATCGAATGGATGCGGGTCGGCATCGTCGCCGCAATCCTGATTGCGGCGCTGGCCGCCAACGTCACCGCCAATATGAAATTCCCGGCGCTGCTCGACCATGTGCCGGTACTCGGCCTGACGGTCTGGCTGGTGCTCCTGCTCACCGCGCCGCTGCGTCGTCCCGACTGGGAGCTGATGCCCGCGACCTTCAAGGGCACGATCTTCCTGTTGGCACTGGTGACCACCGCCTCGCTGATGCCGGTCGAAGAGTTGCCGACCGCGAGCTGGCAGACCGCGCTCGGCCTCGGCTTCGTGTCGGCCGGCTTCGACAACATCCCACTCACCGCGCTGGCGCTTAAGCAGGGCGGCTACGATTGGGGCTTTCTGGCCTACGCGGTCGGCTTCGGCGGCTCGATGATGTGGTTCGGCTCATCGGCCGGTGTGGCGATCACCAACATGTTTCCCGAGGGGAAATCGGTGGTGCTGTGGCTGCGCCACGGCTGGCATGTCGGCATCGCTTATTTCGTCGCATTCTTCGCGATGCTGGCGTTGCTCGGCTGGCACCCCGATTTGCCGCACTGAGCCGGCCGTCGGCACCCGCAGAGTCGCGCGTCAGCGCCGTCGTGCTATGGTTTCGGCATGGCCTCACGCGACTCGTCCGCCGCCTCCGAGATCACCCCTGACGTGCTGCTCAGGGCCTATGCCTGCGGCATCTTTCCGATGGCCGAGAGTGTCGACGATCCGTCGCTGTTCTGGGTCGAGCCCGATATGCGCGGCATCATTCCGCTCGGCGGTTTCCGCATCGCGTCTAGGCTGGCCCGCACGGTTCGCTCCGATGTCTTCACCGTCACGGTCGATCGCGACTTCAAGGCTGTGATCGACGGCTGCGCCGAGCCGCAGCCCGGGCGTGACGACACCTGGATCAACCGCCGGATCCGCGAGCTGTACATCGGACTACACGAGATCGGCCATTGCCACAGCGTCGAGGTCTGGCAGGACGGCGATCTCGTCGGCGGTTTGTATGGTGTCAGCCTGGGACGCGCATTCTTCGGCGAGAGCATGTTCCACCGCGCCCGCGATGCTTCCAAGGTGGCGCTGGTGCATCTCGTCGCCCGTCTGCTCGCCGGCGGCTACACCCTGCTCGACACCCAGTTCGTGACGGATCATCTGAAGAGCTTCGGCGCGATCGAAGTGCCGCGGCTGCGCTACCGCAACCTGCTCGACGACGCGCTCGACGGCGAGGCCTCGTTCGCCGCACTGCCGACCGATCGGCCGGTTTCGGGCGCCGAAGCGCTGGCGATCATCGGGCGGAAGTAACGCATCCTGATACCCACAGCAAACTGTTCAATACGTGAGCGCGCGCCGCTCGCATGACGGTCATTGCTTGACCGCCGCAACCCAGTTTTCTACTAATCGAAGGCAGGGCATCTGGGGACTGTCATGCTGAAGACAACATTGGGCCAAAAGTCATTGCGTATCTCGCCGGCTCTGCTGGCTGCAGCTCTTGCGATCGCTGTCATCTCTTATCCAACCCGCTCCGTCGCGCGCGATGGCGCTGCCGTGTTCGGCGCGCTCGCCGGTGTCGCCGCTGCGGCAATCATCGCAAACGGCATCGCACAACAACAGCAGCCGCGCGTCTATCGCTCTGCGCGTCATCGGCGGCACGTTTCGCACCGATCGCGTCCGGCGCAGTCGCAGGCATCGATGTCGGACCCGTTCGCCGGGGTCGCCGCTTCGAAAACACGTCCGGCCAGAGACTAAGCGTCCGCGACCGGACAAAGGCACCTCCACAAGAGGCGCAGCCATTTTCCAGTGCGAAGGCCGATGAAGCAGACAACATACGCAGCGCGGCTCGTGGACCCGCCTCGCAAAGTTCTTCCGCGGAAGAACATGCTCTCGCGGGCGATCGCTGCAGTGACGCTGGTCGGGTCGATTGCCTACGCAACGGAGGCCCGCTGCGGCGACCTCAACATCGATAAATCGTTCGGAAAGGTCTCGGGCTGGGACGTTGGATTCAGCAAGAGCGTCGGCGGATGTCTCGCAGCGGCGACCTATCAGGATCGAACGACGGTTTGGTTCGGCTTCGCCGGCGACAAGCCTAGCGCTTACATCGCCTTCACCAATCCGCGCTGGGCGTCCGTCGAGGTCGATGGCCAGTACGATATGCAGCTCGTCATGGGTCGCACCCGGTGGAACGGCGAATTCCTCGGCTTCGAGCGAAGCAATGAAAAGGGCGTGTTCTCGGGCAACCTGAAGATCCAGTTCATGGTGGAGCTGGCCGAGTCCGGCGGCGTCGGCGTTTTTCTCAATCGGCGCCGAGTCGCATCGCTGTCTTTGGATGGCTCCCGACGCGCGCTCGAAGCGGTGTTGTCGTGCCAGAAGGCATTCATGACGGCGCAGAGCGACACCCGGGACGAGCCTTCGACGGACGCCAAACCGAAACGCCACACCAAGAGCTCAGGCACAGGCTTCTACGTCTCGGCCAGCGGCCATATCTTGACCAATCACCACGTCATCGCCGAATGCTATACCATTAATGTGCTGCCTCCAGGCGGTGCTGCCGTGAGCGCAACCCTCGTCGCCAAGGACAAAACCAACGATCTTGCGATCCTGAAGACGGCGTCGTCACCGGCGGCCATTCCGGGCCTGCGATCACAGATGCGGCTCGGCGAAGCGGTGTACGTCTTTGGCTTCCCGCTCACCGGCATCCTGTCGACCTCCGGTAATTTCACCGCCGGTGCGATCACCGCGACGACGGGAATGGAAGACGACACCCGGCTTGCTCAGATCTCCGCGCCCGTTCAGCCGGGCAACAGCGGCGGTCCGCTGCTGGACAAATACGGCAACGTCATCGGAGTCATCGTCTCGAAGCTCAATGCCTTGAACATCGCCGCCGCGACCAAGGACATTCCACAGAACGTCAACTTTGCGATCAAGACCGGTATCGCGACCAACTTCCTCGATTCCAGCGGTGTGGTCCCAACCGGCAAGGTGAGCACACGCGAGCTTGCTCCCGAGGCGATCGCCGACGTCGCGAAGACCTTCACCGTTCAGGTGCTCTGCAACTGAACGGACCTGGTCTGCCTGCCGTTCCAAACCCCGCCAATGGCGAAGCCAAGCGCAAGCGAACAGGCAAACGCGCAACCAACGCTGCTAGAACAATTCTGCTCTTTATAGAAACTGGACCGCACTTCCTAGCAGTTGTAACGGGCAGAACCTCATGGTGAGGAAGCGCGAAGCGCCGTCTCGAACCATGCGGCGCAGGCGATGTGGCTACTCATCCTTCGAGACGCCCGGCTACGCTCTTCAGAATGCGGACTTTTGGACCGTGGCAAGGGCCAAGAGCGCTTCAATCAATCGATCAAGCGCTCTAATCGCGCTCGAGCCGTTCCTGCTTGCTTGAAACGACCCAACGTCGTTCGCAGCGCCCGGCGGCCACACTGAACCGTCGAGCATAAGCCAAATCGATGGCTTCGATGTCTCGAAGCCCGAGCGCATCTACTGCTGGAAACCCGGCAGCGGCGGCGGGCGTTGCGGGCGCGGCTGCGAGGACTGCTGCGAACGGCGGCGCGGCTGGGGCTGGGCGGCCGGCTTCGGCGGATCGGGCTGCGCGCTGGCGACGTTCGGCTTCTCCGGATCCTTACAATCGGTCAGCCAGATGTCGTAGATCGGGTGCTCGACCGCGTGCAAGCCTGGGCTCGCCGCGAACATCCAGCCCGAGAAGATCCGCTTCACCTCGCCCTGCAGGGTGATCTCGTCGACCTCGACGAAAGCGTCGGTGTTGGTCGCTTCGGTCGCCGGCCGGGTGTAGCAGGCATCGGTCTTCACCCGCAGCGCGCCGAATTGCACCGTCTCGCCGATATCGGCATCGAAATTGATGGTGCGGCCGGTGATCTTGTCGAGGCCGGTGAAGCTGGCCTTCTTGTTGACGATCTTCTGCGCCGGCGGCTCGGTGACGATCTCGTCGCCCGGCTGCAGCGTCGCCGGCGACGGCGGGGGATTGGTCTGCGGCGTGCCGCGCGGCTGGCGCTGTCCCGGTGGCAGGCCTGGTAACGGATTGGCTCCGGCAGGCGCGTTGGCGACGCCGGTGTTCGGCTGGCCGGGCGCAGCGGCAGGCGGCGGGGTCTGCGGAATGATCGTCGTGCCGGGCGGCGGCGGCAGCGGCTGGGACTGCACCGGACCCGGCATCGCCGACCCCTGGATCGCACGGTTGGGCGCCGGCAGTACCCGCCCCTGCGGCGGCAGATCCGGCACCTCTTCCTCGTCGTCGTCGGCCGGCGCACCGCGAGGCACCATCCCCGGCGGCCGCGGCGGCGGATCGGAGAAGATGTTGCCGATCTGCGCCTGCGCCGGGGGCGCAAACGCGATCAAATGGGCGACGATCAACGCCGCAAGACCGACTAGGCTCAGGCTTCGGGACATTCCGCGCGGCTTCAATCGACGAATCAGGCTTGCGACATTCTACAGCTTCGGGCCGCTCGCATTGGCCTCTCGGTTAACACGGGGAATACGGCGGGGAAAGGGCGGGTCGGCGGCGCCCCGAAGCCCCCCATTGCTGGCTATTGCGAGGAACTCCTGAGATATTGCTTTCAGGTACCTCCGGGTCGCCCCCCTGGTGCCGCAAAAAACAGCCCCGGCCCGAACCGGGAAGCCCGAGGAAACCCAATGCCCGCAAAACTCGATCCCGATGCAGCTGCCGTCTATCAGGCCTTCCAGGACGCCGGCCGCCCTTCCTATGAGACGCTGAGCGCAACCGAAGCCCGCGCCTACTACTCGGCGGCGCGGCTGGTCAGCAATCCCGAGCCGCCGGAGCTGGCGTCGGTCCAGTCGATTGCCATCCCCGGCCCGGCCGGCGACATTCCGGCCCGGCTGTATACGCCGAGGACGCTGCGTCAGGACGGCGGCCTCGCCCCGGCGCTGGTGTTCTTTCACGGCGGCGGCTGGGTGATCGGTGATCTCGACACCCA
Organism: Rhodopseudomonas parapalustris; assembly: GCF_053772255.1. NCBI lineage: Bacteria > Pseudomonadati > Pseudomonadota > Alphaproteobacteria > Hyphomicrobiales > Nitrobacteraceae > Rhodopseudomonas > Rhodopseudomonas parapalustris. Next base: position 169,758 of record NZ_JAMKBZ010000006.1, read on the forward strand.
CGACGTGGTGTGCCGCGGAATCGCAGATGAAGGCGAACTGCTGGTGATCTCGGTCGACTATCGGCTGGCCCCCGAGCACAAATTTCCCGCTGCCGTCGATGACGCAATCGCCGCGACGCGCTGGATCGCCGACAATGCCAGAAAGCTCGGCATCGATCCCGAACAGCTCAGCGTCGGCGGCGACAGTGCCGGCGGCAACCTCGCCGCGGTGGTGGCGCTGCACGCCCGCGACCACGGCGGACCGCTGCTCGCCGGCCAGGTCCTGATCTATCCGGCGACCGACTTCTCGATGCGGCACCCTTCGCACAGCGAACCGGAGACCAGCGTGCTACTGACGCATTCGGTGATCCGCTGGTTCGGCGCGCACTATCTCAGTGGGCCCGAGGACGCCGACGATTGGCGCGCCTCACCGGCCCGCGCCGAAACGCTTGCCGGATTGCCGCCCGCCTTCGTCATGACCGCCGGTGCCGACCCATTGCGCGACGAAGGCGAAGAGTACGCCCGCCGCCTCGCCGATGCCGGCGTTCCGGTCGAGCACCGGACCTATCCGGGCCAGTTCCATGGCTTCTTCACCATGGGCAAGCTGCTGCCGCAGGCCAATGTCGCGGTCACCCAGATTGGCGATTGGCTGAAGGCGCTTTAGCCGCAGCCCGGCATTGACCGGCGTCAACGAGACGTTGGTCCCGCCGTCCGAGGATTTGCCCGGTCAACAGGGAGCTGCGGCGCGCGGGCGCCGATCGTCGCGACGGAATGTCTGAACTTGAACGCACGCGCTGGGGCGGCCTCGCCGATCGCAAGGCCGACGCCACCGGTTTCTTCCGCGTCGAAGAGATCGACGGCCGATGGTGGTTCGTCGATCCCGACGGCGGGAGGTTTCTATCCAAGGGCGTGGTCTCGGTGCAGTTCGACCACGACAACATTCAGGGCACTGATCGTCGGCCGTATCGCGAGGCTTGCACGCGCAAATACGGCAGCCGACAAGTGTGGCGGCGCGCCGCGGCGGACCGCCTCGCCTCCTGGGGCTTCAATACGCTCGGCGCATGGTCGGAGGCCGAGATCGCAAGCGCCGGCACGGTCCCCCTCGCCTCCGCCGCCGGCGTCGTCTATCTCGCCACGGCCTTCGGCGAGAAGCGTGGCGGCTGGCCGCTGTGCGACATCTTCGATCCGGAGTTCGAACAGTTTGCCCGCGCGCACGCGCGCGAGGTCTGCGCGCCGCAACGCGACGATCCGCATGTGCTCGGCTGGTTCACCGACAACGAACTACCGTGGGGGCCTGACTGGCGCGGCGAAAACGAGCTGCTGCCGACGATCCTGCGCGCGACCACGGCGCCGTTCTCGCGGCGGGCTGCGCTGGCGCTGCTGAACAGCCGCTACGACAGCATCGACCAATTCAACGCCGCATGGCAATGCGCGCTGGCATCGTGGGACGACCTAGTCGCCGCGCCGCTGCAGCCGCCCCCGTTCAGCCGCAACTTCTTCACCAACGATCGGGCGCAGGAGCAGAGTCCGACCGCGCGCGGTTACTTCGCCGATTGCGACGCTTTCGCCGGCCTGCTGGCCGAGCGCTATTTATCAGTCAGCGCCGCCGCGATCCGCGCCGCCGCGCCGCATCATCTGGTGCTCGGCGGACGTTTCGCTTACGTCCCGCCACGCGATGTGGTCGCGGCGGCCGGACGCTTCTGCGACGTCATCAGCATCAATTGTTACGATCCGTTGCCGGATGCGGTGATCGAAGGCTATGCCGCGACCGGCAGGCCGTGTCTGATCAGCGAATATTCGTTCCGGGGCGACGATGCCGGGCTGCCGAACAGCCACGGCGCCGGACCGCGGATGCCGACGCAGCGCGAGCGCGCCGCCGGTTTCACCCGCTACACGACGGCCGCGCTGCGCCATCCGACGCTAATCGGTTATCACTGGTTCGTGCATGCCGATCAGCCGGCACAAGGCCGCTGGGACGGCGAAGATTCCAACTACGGCATCGTCACCATCGACGACGAGATCTATCCCGAGCTGACGCAGGCGATGACGGCTCTGAACGCGGACGCTGAGCGCATTCATGCGGAAGCCGCGGCCGTGCAAGCCTGACGGACGACGACAGCGGCGACCGTCATGCCGCCTTGGCGGCCCGGCGCAGCGCTTGGGGCGGATGGCCGAAAGCGCGGATGAAGGCGCGGCGCATCCGCTCCGGATCGCCGAAGCCCGTCGCCTGCGCGACCAGTTCGATCGCTTCGCCGGACGCCTGCACCCGGCTGCGCGCCACTTCGAGCCGCAGCCGCTCGACCGCCTTCGACGGCGTGGTGCCGGTTTCATCCCGGAACGCTCGGGCGAAATGCCGAGTGCTCATACCCGACTGCTCGGCCAATTGCTCGACGGTCAGCGGCGTGTCGAGATGCTCGCGCATCCACGACAGCAAGGCAGCGAACCGCCCCGACGGCTCCTGCAGCTCGACCAGCGATGAAAACTGCGACTGCCCGCCGGCTCGGCGCTGCGCAACGACCAACTGCCGGGCCACATCGCGCGCGATCGCATCGGAGTAATCTTCGGCGATGATCGCCAATGCCAGATCGATGCCGGCGCTGATCCCGGCCGACGTCCACACCTCGCCGTCGCGCACGAAGATCCGGTCCGGCTCCAGCCGGACCTGAGGATAGCGCAGACGGAAGTCGCGGCTGCGGCCCCAATGCGTCGTAGCGCGTTTGCCGTCGAGCAGCCCGGTCTCGGCCAGCACATACGCGCCAGAGCAGACGCTGGCGATGCGGCAGCCGCGCCTCGCGGTCGCCCGCAGAAAGGCTTGCGTTCGCACGCACTGCGCTGCCGCGCGAGATCCTTCACCTCCGGCGACGATCAGCGTCCGCATCAACCGATCATGGCGCAAGCCGCGCGCCAGCAGTTCGGCACCGGACGAACTACGCACCGGCCCCGCCTCCGCGGCCATCACCCTGATCGCGGGCGGCAGCCGCGCATGACGCGCGGCGATCTCGAACGCCGCGATCGGACCTGCTGCGTCGAGCAGTTGAAAGTCGGGATAGATCAGCACGCCGATCATCAAAGGCCTCTCGGCATTGTCCTAAAACGAGGGAAATATGCCATTTCGGACAGCAGACGATCATGCCAGGCTGTTCCCGTCAAGCGCAGCGCGCTTAAGGCTCCAGCGACAAGGAGATCGCCATGACCACCACGACCATCGGACTGCTGCTGTTTCCGAAGCTCACCCAGCTCGACCTCACCGGGCCGCTGCAGGTGTTCTCGCGGCTGCCGGACACCAAAGTGCATCTCGTCGCCAAGACGATGGCCCCGGTCACCAGCGACACCGCGCTGATGCTGCCGCCGACGATCGACTTTGCCGGCTGTCCGCAACTCGATGTGATCTGCGTCCCCGGCGGCTCGGGCACCGACGATCTCGTCAGCGACGAGGAGACTCTCGGCTTCCTTCGCCGCCAGGCGGAGCACGCGCGCTATGTCACCTCAGTGTGCACCGGCGCACTGGTGCTCGGCGCGGCGGGCCTGCTGCGCGGCTATCGCGCCACCACCCACTGGTCGGCGATCGAGGATCTGGCGGCATTCGGGGCGATCCCGGACCGGTCGCGGGTCTGTATCGACCGCAACCGCATCAGCGGTGGCGGCGTCACTGCGGGAATCGATTTTGCGCTGACGCTGGCGGAGATCCTCGCCGACCGCAGCACGGCGCAGGCGATCCAGCTCATGCTGGAATACAATCCGGCGCCGCCGTTCGACGCCGGATCGCCGGACACCGCACCGGAAGAGGTCGTGTCGATGTTGAAGCAGCGCATGCAGGGGGCGCGTCGAACCCGCGTCGATGCGATCAAGCGCGCCTCAGATCGATTGGCACGCGATTTCGGGCCGGCGGTCTGATGATCGGACCGCCTGATGCGTCGAGTCAGGCGCCGGGAGTCCAGGGCTGATAGTCGCCGGTCGCCTTCGGCCGGCGGCCGGTCGACAGGGTCGAGCCGCTCGGCCGATGCGCCAGCGGCGTGCCGGTGAGGTTCGGATGGTGCGGCTTCATCCACTCCCGCGGCGTGTAGCTCTCTTCGGTCGGCGGCACCTCGACCACATGGTGCAGCCATCCATGCCACTCCGGGGGCACCCGGCTCGCCTCGGCGTAGCCGTTGTACAGCACCCAGCGCCGCTCAAAGCCGAGGCTGGGATCGATCTTGCCGCCCTTGGTACGGAAATATCGGTTACCCTGATCGTCGGTGCCGACCAGCTCGCCAAACCGCCAGGTCCAAAGCTGGGTGCCGAACGTAAAGCCGTTCCACCAGGTAAAAATCCGCAGCAAAAACAGTTTCATCTGGCGCATCCTCGGCGGCGACAACAGTTTCCCTGATGCCACCGGCGAGCCCGCTTGTCCAGCCGTTGCGAACGCCTGCGAACAAGCGTCGGTGCCGGTTCCGCAAAATCACCGCATTTCATTCAGTCTCTATACAGTTGAATGGGATGAGCTTTCGCTGACGGGCGACGGATGGGAACGACGGCGATCCAACCGGGTTGAGACCGCGAGCGGGCGTTCCGAGCAAGTCCCGTCGATGGAGTTTGTGATGTTAAAGCTGAAAACCTTGAGTGCGGTGGCCGCGCTGGCCATCGCCCTACCCCTCGCCACGGCGCCGAGCTTCGCCCAGGGCCCTGCCGTTGCAGGACGCGGCGGCGGCGGCCCGGCCTTCGGTGGCGGTGGCATCAGCCGCGGCGGCCTTGCCGGAGCAGCAATCGCGCACGGCGCTCCGGTTGGCCCGCGAGTCGCTGGCGGCGGCGGCGGATGGCAGGGCGGCGGAGGATGGCACGGTGGGGGTGGATGGCATGGAGGCGGCGGCCGACCTTGGAACGGCGGCGGCGGATGGCACGGACATCGCTGGCGCGGGGGCGGCTACTGGCCGGGCTACGCGGTCGGCGGGGTTTGGGGGGCGCCCTCCTACGGCTACTACAGCGACCCGTATTATTACGGCGACTACGATGAGCCGACGACGACGGTCACGGTTGTTCCCGACGACAGCAACAGCGACGCTTATTGCCGGCAGCGCTTCAAGTCCTACGATCCAGCGTCCGGGACCTATCTGGGCTACGATGGCAGGCGGCATCCCTGCCCGTAAGGCTTAGTTCGGCTGGCTTGATGGGCGGCGCCGTTTTCGGCGCCGCTTTCGTTTGGCTCAGTGGAAACCTGCGGCGATCGGACTCACCCAGCATTGATCGTTTCGCCGTGCTTTTGCCCCCAAATCGCTGCAAGTGAAGCGTGATCACGCCCGCCGGAGTCGCTTTTCGGCGCGCCTTAACTTCTGTCGGCGATGCTGCCAGAATCGCCAAATCGCTCCCACAGGGAGGCCGCAGCGCTTTGCATCGCTCATCTCAATCACGACGAACGCCGCGCCTCACTGCGGCGTTGAAGGCATCCACAGCGATGCTGGCGCTCAGCCTGGGCTGTGCGGGACTGGTCGAAGCTGCGAACGCGGCCTCGAAGGTTCCGCTGCCGAAGTCGCGACCGATCGCGCGAAGCGCGCCGAAGGCCGCGGCGCAGTCGCTGCCGATTCCCGATCCCCGCCCATCGACCAAGCTCGCCGTCACCAGCCCCGCCGCAGCGGTCGAACCGATGCGTCAGCGACCGCCCGCAGCGACGCTGCACAAGCCGGCGAAGCGCTCGGCTCTGGCAGCGACCGCATCAACTTCCGCAGCCGATGCGGGCGCGCTGGAGAACGTGATCGACCTGGTACGCAAGCGAAAGCCGGGTGATGCCACCGAGGTCGCCAACACCATCGCGGATCCCGTGGCGCGCAAGCTCGCCGAATGGGTGATCCTGCGCAGCGAGAACAACGGCGCCACCGTCGAACGATACGCGGCATTCGTTCGGGCCAATCCGAGCTGGCCGTCGCAGAGCTTTCTCCGCCGGCGCGCCGAAGCGGCGCTGTGGGACGACCGGCGCGACGACGGGACCGTGCTGTCGTTCTTCGAGGATGAACGTCCTTCGACCGGCAAGGGCAAGCTGGCGCTGGCGCGTGCCGTGTTGGCTCGCGGCGACCGGCGCACGGCCGAGCAACTGGTGACCGACGCCTGGCGCAACGACACGATGTCGGAGGCCACCGAAACCACCGCGATGGAGCTGTTCGGCCCGCTGATCACGGCGAGCGACCAGAAAGCGCGGATGGACTCCTTCCTTTACGGTAGCGACCTCGGTCCGGCTCTGCGCGCCGCCAAGCGCCTGGGAAGCGCACAGCTCGCGCTCGCTCGGGCGCGGATCGCGGTCGACAAGAAGGCGTCGAACGCCAAGTCCCTGCTCGCCGCAGTCCCGGACGAATTGCACCGCGATCCGGGCTATCTGTTCAGCAAGATCCAGTTACTTCGACGCGACGACAAGATCGCCGAAGCCGGCCGCCTGATGCTGACGGTACCCCGCGATCCGAACCGGCTGCACAATGTCGACGAATGGTGGATCGAGCGCCGGCTGGTGGCTCGCAAGCTGATCGACATCGGCGATTATCGCCTTGCCTATTTGGTCGCGCGCGACGCAGCGACGCCGACCAGAGGCGTCTACAAGACCGAGCACGAATTCACCGCGGGCTGGATTGCGCTGCGGTTCCTGGGGGATCCGCGGACCGCCGCGCAGCACTTCGCCCGTCTCGGCCGCGACACCACCAACCCCACCGCTCTGGCGCGCGCCGGCTATTGGCAGGGCCGCGCGGCAGAGGCTGCCGGCAACATTCAAGAGGCCCGCAACGCCTACTCGGCGTCGGCGGCGCACTCCACCAGCTATTACGGCCAGTTGTCGCGCGCGAAACTCGGCCTGCCGCAACTCGACCTCAACGGTCCTCCGTCGGGCCATGGCCGCAACGTCGACCGGCTCGAGGTCGTCCGCGCGGTGAACTTGCTGTACGCAATCGAAGAGGGCGAGATGGCGATTCCGATCTTTGCCGATGTCGGCGAGAACGGCGATGTCGACGCTCTGATCGGTCTCAGCGAGGCAGCAGCACGTCACAACGACGCCCGCGCCATGCTGCTGGTCGGCAAGGCAGCTCTCAATCGCGGCCTGCCGTTCGATCATTACGCCTATCCGGTGATCGGCATTCCACAGTTCAGGTCGGTCGGCCCGGAGGTCGAGCGGGCGATCGTGTACGCCATCGCGCGCCAGGAAAGCGGCTTCAACCCCGCCGTGGTCTCTCCGGCCAAGGCTTACGGCCTGATGCAGGTGACGCCCGACGCCGGCAAATACGTCTGCCGCCGTCATGGCTGCACCTTCGATGTCCAACGCCTGAGGTCGGACTCGGTCTACAACGCGGCACTGGGCGCTGCGGAGCTCGGTGGCCTGATCGACGATTACCGCGGCTCCTACATCATGACTTTCGCCGGCTACAACGCCGGGCGCGGCAGCGTGCGCAAATGGGTGGAGCGCTACGGCGACCCGCGCGATCCGAAGGTCGACGCCGTCGACTGGGTCGAGCTGATCCCGTTCTCGGAAACCCGCAACTACGTGCAGCGGATCATGGAAAATCTGCAGGTGTATCGCGCCCGTTTCGGCGGCGGTCAGAGGCTGCAGATCGAAGCCGACCTCCGCCGCGGCGCCAGCGGCGAATGACTGCACCAGTCTCCCAGACTGTATCTGGCAAAACCGATTGCCGGCGTTTGCACGCGATGCGCCTCGTTTAGTCGAATTCCAGAAGCCTAACTGATCGATCCAAATATCGGTGGACCGACACATCATATTGACCATAATGCAATTATAGGACGTCTGCAGTTATACATTGCAGAGCTCACCCCCAAACCACCTTTTCAGTAAGCCTTTTCCGAATGGCAAAAAAGAACTTGGTTGGCTCCGCCTCCCTCGCCCGAATTGACAGCGATTTTTCGCGCCGGTTCATGTCTGTAGTGGCAAGTTTGAGCGTGTATTTGGACGAGCTCCGCCAACTTCGTGCAAGACGTCTCGGGATAAGCGGCCCACAATTCGCAATCTTGCTCACAGTATTAGAGGCTGAAGAAGAGCAAGGGGTGTCGGTGCGGAATACGGCGAAGGCGATGTTGGTAGACCCCTCCTTCATCACCACACAATCGAAATTGCTGGAAAAGAAAGGGCTCCTGCTGCGGAAGATCGATGAGGTCGACGCACGAGTCGTGAAGCTCTCGCTGACCGATCGCGCCTACAAGCAGATTGCAAGTACAGCAGCCGACGAGCAAGCACTGCACGATTTCATTTTCGACGAACTGACCAACGAGAAGCTGGAGCAGTTAGTCGTTCAGCTTACAAGCTTAAAAAATCGTCTTGAGAAGGCTTGCATCAAATTCTCCGCGGGCCTGTGAGTTCACAACAGACGTAATTACAAAAGCAAAAACAAGAATTCTCCAGAGCGCTATAGTCTCGCAGTCAAATCGCCGAATAGGTTCAGATAAAAAAACCTCGGCGGTTTCCCGCCGAGGTTCGTCATTATTATCGCTTCGAATAAGCGAGGATCAGAAGTTCCGCTGAACGCGGAGGTTGCCGCTCCAGACGCCCTGGTCCTTGAACTCATAGGTCTGGCCAAGCGGCTTAGTCGCACCAGGAGCTGCAAGGACAGCAGTCCCGCTCGAGCTCTGATCCAGATAAGTGTACATGACCTCACCAGAGAGCGTCAGGTTCTTGACCGGAGTCCAACGGGTTACAGTACCAATCTGAGCAACAGCGAAGTCGGGATTGCAGACACCAGTGCGCGAGGTGATCGCACCCGCCGAACCATTACAGATCATACCGGTAGCTGTGCCGTTGTAGTCCACCTTGGTATAGGCACCGAATAGCGAAGACGACCAGTACGGGTTCCAGTTGTGGTTAAATGCACCTCGCACGCCCCATGCGGTGGTCTTTTCGATACCAGAGCCATTGCTAAACACACCGTCGGACAAACCGCCGATCGCCAAGCTCTGGTAAGTGCCCGGAATGCTGTTGTTGCCGTAGATCGCAAAGCTCGGGGTGGTCGGGGAGACTTTACCCGTTCCGGTCACATAGGTAGTCGCACCATTGGCATAAGTCGCCGTAATGTTGATGCTGTCACCAGGGCCGGTCGGCAGGTTCTTGAGCGACAGTGCGCCCTGAACTGCGTAACCCCAAGTGTCGCCGGGGTGACCGCTCGTCTCATCGGTCGGCGTGTAATAGCTGGCGCGAAGCTGGTGCGCAGCTGCCGAAACCTGGAACAGGCCCCAAGCCTGGTCAACACGCACCTTGCCGACGATGTCAGGAATCGAGGTGCCGGCGTACGAATTCACACCAAAAACACCATTCGGATAAGTCGGAAGAAGGGTGCCGGTGCCCGCGGTGGTAGTAAGGCCCGGATTGCTGGTGTTGTACAGACCCGGCTGCAGATAGGACGACTGATCTTCGAGGGAGATCGAGGCCGACACGCCGTTGCCGAACTCCGCGGTATACGACACCTGGTTGATACCAGTGACGTCGTCATAGCCACCAAGCAGGAATGAGCTGTTATTGCCCGGATACCCGGTCCAGGGCGTATCGAACTGGGAAACGGCCTTACCGAAAGTAAAGCCAGCAAACTGGACAAAAGCGTAGTAAACGCCGAGTGAGCCAGCCCCAACACCGTCAGCAGTCGTCCAGTTGAAGGTCGCATCGAAATAAGTACGGACGACACCGTACTCGGTCGCGGTGCGAGTATCGAGGTTCAGATCCTGACGAGACCTGAAAACGTAGTCGTTCGCGAGGCGATTCTTCTGACCAGATGCCCCGTTCCATGCCGGAGTATTGTAAGCGCCACCGCCAGCGATGGTCACGTCGGCGCGCAGATAGCCGCCGAGCTTGATGCAGGTGTCGGTGCCCGGGATGTAGTAGAAGCCGGCGCCGTAGATCGAGCAGACCTTCACGTATTCGACCGCCTTGGCCTTCAACGGGAGATCGGCCGCCTGCGCGCCGCTGACGGCGAGAAGAGCCGCCGCTGAGCCGAGGAACAGGCCCTTAACGATGTTCATGTAAACCTCCAAGTTGCTCTGTCGGGAAGGTTCCGGTCCGCAAAGTGCAAGCACCCGCCGTGGTCCCTTAATCCCAGAAACCCGCCTAGCCGCTTCGCGCCTTTGGACACACCCGCTGAACGCGAGGGACTTAAGCGAACCACCTATTACGGGGCGACCTCGGGATGCCCCCCTCCGTCGCAGCACGACAATTACCTAACAGTGATGCACACGCAACAACGGAGCCATGCTCTGCGTCCGGTTTTCGGAGGGGTGTTGCACAAATAGCACTCACGCCCCCGTATCGACGGCTTCAACCTATTGTTTTGAAACGACCTTTTGAATCACACCGGACAGGTGATGCGGCGTTGCAGCACTGATGGAGAGTGGATGGCTCGCGCTCGAAAGCAAGAATCGGAGCCCTCGACGACTATTTTTCTGAGAATCGATTCCTTTCCCCGGGCGAATCCGGGCCCTCCTCACGATGTTCGGCACGGCCCTTTTGAAGCGACGCAGTGGAGCCGGTTGGGATCGTTCGACAACGCCTGTTCCTGAGCCCCCGTCCCTCCCAGGCAAGACAAGGTCACAAGAGGAATGGCAGTCGGCCAGTCTACGAGATGACGTTTTCTCGTGCACAGACCCAAAGGTCGCGGTGCAATCCATGCAATCCTGCTTGCGAGCAGCCACCGTGTCGGGCATATCGAGCGCACCGGAGACGTGGCCGAGTGGCTGAAGGCGGCGGTTTGCTAAACCGTTATAGGGTTGTAAAGCCCTATCGAGGGTTCGAATCCCTCCGTCTCCGCCACCTCAAACTCTTGAAATTGCAGACAAAATCTTGAACCGGCAAGACTAAGCGATGTCTCGCCCGATCGCGCGCTGAATTCGGCGGGCGAAAGTTCGATTCGCTCGAATCCGCCGAGCCATTCGCCGGCCGCCCGCGCATGGCGCATCGCCGCGCCGCAAGTTCATATCAAAAGATACGAGCACCACCTCGGGTCAGGCCTAGGGTAACGAACCGTGTTCCGACGCAGGAACAGCAGTGCCGTCAGAAGCCGTGCCGGGGCGCTCAGGTGCTGGTTCGGTTCATCGGAGGTCCCTTGCCCTACAGAGCCTTTCTCGCCCGTATCCGACAGTTTTTCGACGGCCCAGACGAGCACCTCGACTTGATTGCGTCAGGCTTGGCCGGCGGCGAGCTGAGGCAGCCCGCGACGCCGATGACCGATCAGGAATTGGCCGAGGCGATTCGCGAATTCCAGAAAGCGCCGCCTTCGGAGGATTCTTTGAAGAAGCTCGGCGCCAAGCTCACGCGCAGACAATAGAGGCGACCTGTCCGGGCTCGGCTCGTCGGAACCGTTCGCCACCGCTCTGCACCACGCTACGGCGTCTCTTGCCGACCGCTCGGTCGCAAATTTGAAGTGGGCTAGGCCGGGACCGTTTGTGCTCCCCGCCGCAGCAGAGCGAATACGACCAGCGAGACCATTCCAAGCACCGCCGAGAGCACCGCGGCGCGGCCATATTCGCCGTTGAACACGGCGTTGTAGACCTCCAGCGAAATCGTGTTGGTCTTGCCGACGATGTTGCCGCCGAGCATCAAGGTGATGCCGACCTCGCCGAGCGAGCGCGCGGTGCCGAGCACCAGGCCGGCGACGATCGCGCCGCGGATGTTGGGCAGGATGACGAACAGGAACGTCTCGAGCTCGTTGCGGCCGAGCGTCCGCGATGCTTCGCCGAGGCTGCGGGACACGCTGGCGATTGCCGCCTCGATCGGCTTCACCACCAGCGGCAAACCGGCGATCACCGACGCCAGCAGCACGCCCTCGACCGAGAACACGAAGCTGAAGCCGAAGCTGGTGTCGAGCCAGTGCCCGACCGGGCTGCGGCGTCCGAGCAGCAGCAGCAGAAAGAAGCCGAGCGCGATCGGCGGGAACACCAGGGGAATCGTGACGAGCGCGTCAAGCACGGTGCGGCCCGGCCAGGATCGTTGCGCCAGCGCCCAGCCGAGCAAAGTGCCGAGCACGATGTGCAGCACCAGGGTCGCCGCCGCGATCTTAAGTGACAGCAGCGCGGGCGCGATCAGCGCCGGATCGTGCAGCGCCTCGATCGCAGCGGCCAGCATATGGCTTACAGCCCGTGGCGCTGCAGAATGGCGCGCGCCTGCTCGGTGCCGAGAAATCGCACGAAGCCGTCGGCAGCCTTCGCGGCCGCCCCCCTCACGCCGCAGACGATCTCGGCCGGATCGTACAGCTTGCTGTCGACCTCGACGTAGCCGCCGATGTTGCCGGCGGCGCCGATCGCGTCGGTGGCGTTGATGAAGCCGGCATCGACTTCGCCGCTGGCGACGTAGCTGGTGACCTGCGGCACGGTGGCGACGGGGACGAGCCGCGCGTCGATGGTCGTAGCCAAACCGCTACGTTCGAGAAACTGCCGGCCGGCCTTGCCGTAGACCGCGCTGGCCTGATCCGGGATTCCGATCCGCTTGAACTCAGTGCCCGCGAGGTCTTCGGGCTTCGACAGCGTCAGCCCCTTGCGATAGGCGATCACCAACCGTCCCATGCCCAGCGGCGCGATCTGCGAGAAGCCAAAGTCCTTGGCCTTGTCCAGCACCGCTCTGTCGCCGCAGACCAACGCGATCTGATCGCTTTCGCGCGCCTGGGCCAGCACCTGGCCCATATGGCCGTACACTTGCAGCAGTTTGTCGCCCGACAGCTTCTCATAGGCGGCCGCCAGTTCGGCGATCGGCCGCCGATACCCGGCGCCCGCGGCCAGCGTCGTCTCCTCGGCACCTGCCGGCGCGGCATACGACAGCAACGCCACGCCTATCACCGCAGATCTGACCGACCACGCCATTGCAATCCCCTGCCCCTGGATTCGCTCGCGGAGGTCTGGCTAGCAGAGCCGCGCATCGTTGTATATTTCACTATATAACGATCCCGGCTGGTGGTGAGGCAATGGACTGCGGAGTCGACCACATCGAGCTACGCGTGCGGATGCCGCTTTCCGGAACGGCAGGACCATTCTGGCTCGATGTCGATCTGGCGATCGCAGCCGGTTCGCTGCTGGCAATCGCCGGCCCTTCGGGTGCCGGCAAAACCACCCTGCTCCGTGCCACCGCCGGATTGACGCGGCCAACGGAATGCCGGATCCGGGTCGGCGCAGAACTGTGGTGCGATAGCGCCGCGCGGGTTCACTGGCCGACGCGCAAACGGTCGATCGGTCTGGTGTTTCAGGATTACGCGCTGTTTCCCAACATGACGGTGCGGGGCAATGTCGAATACGCGATCGGATCACGCAGCCGCGGATCGGAGGTCGACGAACTGCTCGATCTGGTCGCACTCGACCGTCTCGCTGACGCTTTTCCGGGCCGCCTGTCCGGGGGCCAGAAGCAGCGACTGGCTCTGATCCGGGCGCTGGCGCGGCGGCCGTCGCTGCTGATGCTCGACGAGCCGCTGTCGGCGCTCGATCCGGCGATGCGACGCAAGCTGCAGGACGATCTGCTGCGGCTGCATCGCCGCTTCGGAACCACCACGCTGCTGGTCAGCCACGAACCGTCCGAGATCCTCCGCCTCGCCGACCGCGTGATCCGGCTCGAACACGGCCGGGTGACGTTTGACGGATCGCCGACTGAGGCGCTGGCCAGCGCAGCAGACAACGATCCGTTGATCGTCACCGGCATCTATCTCGGCGCGTGCGACGCCGGCGATGGCCACTCTGTGCTGATCGACGGTCGCAGACAGCGGCTACATCTGTCGGACGCCACCGGCTTGGCTATCGGTGAGCCGATAACGTTGCGGATCGACGGAGCCGTGGTGCAGCGAGCGGCACCGAAACATGGCGAGCGCCTCAACTGTCGGCCGGCTTCGGCGGTTGCTGCGGCGGCACTTCCTCGCATTTGACCACGATCTGAAAAACGCCACCGCATTGCGGGCACGAATAGTCGCGAAGCTCGTAACCCTCGACCAGCGGACGCGCGCGCAGCAACTCGATCGCCGATCGGCAGATCGCGCAATTGCTCCCGTTACTCTGCACCGCGTCCCCCATCCCCCGGAACCGCGGCTGTATAGCCTGTTCTGCGGGCCGCGTTGCAACTGATCAGTACGCGGTCCGCAGTTATTTCGTCGTCATGCCCCAATGGTGGTATTAGATAACAGCATCATTCCATGGTGCAGAAATCGGCCTACCACTTTCGATGTATCAGTGATTAGAACTGCACCCCGCGGGTGAGCGCGCCGTCGACCACGACGTTGGTCCCGGTGACGAAGCTGGCGGCACGGCTGGCGAGAAACACCACCGCGTTCGCCATCTCCTGCGGCGTCCCCATCCGGCCGGTCGGGTTGAGCGCGAGCGCCGTGTTGTAGAGGTCGGGGTTGCCGTTCTTGATCTGCTCCCACACCCCGCCTTCGAAATACGTATTGCCGGGCGAGACGGTGTTGGCGCGGATTCCCTTGCCTGCGAGCTGATACGCAAGTCCCTGGGTGTAATGAATGATCGCCGCCTTGAAGGTGCCGTAGGGCCCGGCCGCGAAATCGATCTCACGGCCCGAGACGCTGGAGACGGTGACGATCGCCGGCTGCTGACTCTGTTCGAGGTACGGCATCGCGGCATCGACCAGCCGCACGGTGCCCATCATATCGGTGGCAAAGCCCTTCGCCCAGCTCTCCTCGTCCGAGCCGATCGCCAGCGCGCTGACATTGGCGACCACGACGTCGATGCCGCCGAGCTTGGCCGCCATGTCCGCGACCCATGCTTTCAACCCCGGCCCATCGGACACATCCACGGCACCGCCGAATGCCGACACGCCCGTTGCCTGCAGCGCCGCCACCGCACTGTCGACCTCGGCCGCATTGCGCGCGCAGAGGCCGACATGTGCACCTTCCGCCGCGAAGGTCTCGGCGACGGCGCGCCCGATCCCCTTGGTGCCACCGGTGACCAGTACTTTGACGCCCTTCAATCCCAGATCCATGCTTGCTCCCCTCGGTTAGTAGTTTCCGGCCACCGCCCGCACCAGCGGCCGATAGCTGTGCGGCATCCGCATCGACACCAAGTCCTTTCGCCGCACCACGTTGGTTGGATACACGCTGTCGAGATTGGAGGTGTCGATCGTCGCGGTGGCGCCCCCCTCCTCGCTCCCGATCAGAGCCTCGCGGCGCGGAAACTCGAACGTATCAGGCCCGAACACCCCGCTCAGTCCGGGATAGCCACGCCCGACATCGGCGACGTTAGCAAAAGCAAAGAATACATTGTTCTCGCCGGCGCGGACACGGAAGTGATGCCAGTGATGCGGGTCGGCGCCGGTCGGAATCGGCGCCGGCTGCTTGACGCTCGTGCCCGCATGCGGCGTGCTGAAGCGGGTCGCGATCGCAGCCGGGCACGCGATGATGTCGCAGCCGCGCAGCGCCAGCACGCGCCCGGCTTCCGGGAACATTGCATCGTGGCCGATCAGAAGACCGACGCGACCGAGCGGCGTGTCGACGACGACGAAGCCGTCTCCCGCCGTGGCCCAGCTCCGCTCGTCTTCGGTCAGGTGCGTCTTGCGATACGTCGTGATGCCGCCGTCCGGCGCAATCAGCACGGCGCTGTTGTACAATCGCTCGCCGTCTCGCTCGGCAAGACCGCAGACCAGATATAGCGACAGTTCACCAGCCAGCGCCACGAG
Source organism: Rhodopseudomonas parapalustris (assembly GCF_053772255.1). NCBI lineage: Bacteria > Pseudomonadati > Pseudomonadota > Alphaproteobacteria > Hyphomicrobiales > Nitrobacteraceae > Rhodopseudomonas > Rhodopseudomonas parapalustris. Next base: position 185,332 of record NZ_JAMKBZ010000006.1, read on the forward strand.
CCGGTCGATGGCTGGGCTCGGCACCGCCACTGCACTGCGTGCCGAATCGTCGAGCCCGGTGAGGCTCAATTCGGGAAACACCACCATTTCGGTGCCGTCGGTCTTCGCCTTCCGCGCCAACACCTCGATCCGATCGAGATTGCCAGCGACGTCGGCGGTCGGTGCAAACTGCGCGGCGGTGAGTTTGGAGCGTTTGCCCTTCGGCCAGGCCTCGTGGCCGTAAAGCCCGAAGAAGTCGCAGGGATTCCAACTGAAGGTGTCGGTGAGCAACTCCGGATACAGCTCCGGGCGCCGCTGCCGGAACACCGCCTCGCCGCCGATCCGCCGCGCACGCGCAGCTTCGAGGTCGATGTCGGCGAATGCGACGCCGTCGCCGCCGTCGATCACCGTGGCAAGGCTGCCGTCCGGCGCGATCACGCAGCTCCCGCCGGAGAACTGCACTGTGCGCTCCAGCCCCCAGCGATTACTCTCGATCACGTAGCAGGAATTCTCGAAGGCGCGGCTGATCCAATACGGCGCCGGCGTGCGTTCGGCCAGCCAGTTCGAGATGTGGCAGATGATGTCGGCGCCGCCGAGCGCCATCAGCCGGGCGGTCTCGACGAAATGGATGTCCATGCAGATCAAAAGCGAAATCCGCCCGATCGGGGTGTCGAACACCTGATTGTGCAGATCGCCCGCCGCCGACCATTTCGGCTCGGAGATATAAGGATGCGTCTTGCGGTGACGTCCGATCAATCCCTCCGGGCCGATCAGGACGGCGGAGTTGAAATAGATGCGGTCCTCATCGACCTCCGGAAGGCCGACGACGATGTAACAATCGTGCTTGCGCGCCAGTTCGGCGAACCGCGCCGTGGTCGCCCCCGGGATCGGCTCGACGAACGGCGCCACTTCGGCGCGGTCGTACCAGCAATAGCCGGTGGTGCCCATCTCCGGGGTGACGATCAGTTTGGCGCCCCCCACCGCCGCCTCCTCGCACAGCTCGAGCAGGCGCGCGACGTTGCGCTCCTTCTCGGCCATGATCGGCTCGAACTGGACGGTAGCGACCTTCAGCATTTGCGACATCGCCGTCGCTCCCCCTTACACCAGGAACGACTTCTTGATCGACGCGCCGAGCGTATACTTCGGATCGACCATGTTGCCGAGCCGGACACGGCCCGCCTGGGTCAGCAGCATGTAGGCATCGATCTCGTCGAAGCCGTAGTCCGCCGCCATCCAGCGGCACAGCTCGCGATAGGCGATGCGGGCGGCATCCTCCATCGGCCGCGCCGAGCCGATCGTCATGATGAAGTCCTTGGTCTCCAGCCGCGGCCAGTGGATCGGCCAGCCCTTGATCAGATCGATCTGCACCGTGGTCACGGTCGGGTGTTCGATCGCGACACCGCAGAGTTCGCCGTCGCCCTGGGCGGCGTGACAGTCGCCGAGATAGAGCAGCGCGCCCGCGGTGTTCACCGGCAGATAGATGATGGCACCGACGCCGACATCCGGCAGATCCATGTTGCCGCCGTAGTAATCCGGGACCAGCGACGAGATCGCCTCGATCTCCGGCGAGGTGCCGATCGTGCCGATGAACGGCTCATAGGGCAGCGTGATCTTGTCGTTCCATTTGGTGCCGTGCTCAGCGGTGATCTCGAGCTTCTTGACACGCTCCGGCAGCGGCGCGTTCAGGAGCGCGGTATTGCCGGTGCCGACCAGGCCGCCGAACTCCGGCATCACCACGGTGGTGCCGCGCGGCTGCGGCCCACGCGGAACGATGCTCTCAATGTACACGGCGAGCGTGTCACCCTTCTCTGCGCCGTTGACCCAGATCGGGCCGTTCTGCGGATTGAGGAACGGGAAGTTGAGGATCTTGGACGGGATGTCGGTCTCAGACTTGATCGCGCCCTCGAACGCGTCGTGGGTTTCGGCCGCCACCACCGCGCCGGGGTCGACGGTCAGGACCTTGTCGAAATACGGCCCGTAGACGTAGTGATACTTGCCCTGCTCCGCCTCTGTGATGGTGTGGCTCTTGCCGCGCACGCCCTTGGCGACGCCCTTGCGCGCCATGATCGATTCAGTCTGCCAGGCCATGTTGGTCTCCTTTGTTGATTTCAGTCACACCGCGAGGTGGCGGCGCATTTCGGCCTCGTCGTCGAGCGCGGCGCGGTCGAGGTCGGCGACGATCCGACCCTTGTCCATGACGTAGCAGCGCTGCGCCATCGCCCGGATCATGTCGAGATTCTGCTCGACCAGAATGATCGTGACGCCGGTCTTGGCGTTGAGCGCGACCATGTCGCGGGCGATGTCCTGGACGATGTTCGGCTGGATGCCTTCGGAAGGCTCGTCGAGCAGGATCAGCTCGGGATCCGCGACAAGCACGCGCCCGATCGCGAGCTGCTGCTGCTGACCGCCGGACATGGTGCCGGCGCGCTGGCTCCAGCGCTCGCCGAGGATCGGAAACGTCTCGACCACCTCGCGCCGCTGCTGTTCGGTCAGCCGCCCCTTGATCGACGCGCCGACCGCGATGTTCTCGCCGACGCTGAGGCGCGGAAACACGTCGCGCCCCTGCGGGACGTAGCCAATGCCGAGACGCGCCCGCTTGAATGCCGGCAGATGTTCGACCGGATCGCCGCGGAAAACAATAGAGCCGTCCATCGTCGGGATCAGTCCAATCAGGCTCTTCATCAGAGTCGATTTGCCGACGCCGTTGCGGCCGATCACCGCGATGATCTCGCCCTCGCGGACTTCGATCTCGAGGCCCTGCAAGACAGGCTTGCCACCATAGCCGGCACGCAGCCCCACGGTGTTGAGGATGACTTCCTTACGCATGGTGATGAGCCTGCCCGAGATAGATCGCCGCGACCCGCTCGTCGGCGACGATGTCGTCGATCGAGCCTTGCGCAAACACCTGACCGAGATGCAGTACAGTGACGCGCTGCGCGACCTGACGAACGAACGCCATGTCGTGTTCGATCGCCAGCACCGTCATGCCTTCGGCGTTCAGCCGCTTGACCATCTCACCGGTCTGGAACGTCTCTTCCGGCGACATCCCGGCGGTCGGCTCGTCGAGCAGCAGCATCCGCGGCCTCAGACTGGTCGCCATTCCGATCTCCAGCCACTGCTTCTGGCCGTGGCTGAGATTGCCGGCGGTCTGATTTTGCTCGGCTTCGAGGCCGAGGAACGCCAGCAGCCGGTCGATCTCCCGGTCGAGTTCGGCACCATGCCGCGTCCGTTGCAGCGCGATCTCGAGGTTCTGCCGGACCGACAGGCCCTTGAACACGCCGGGCACCTGGAATTTGACCGAGAGTCCACGCGCGATCCGCGCGAACGACTTCAAGGTGGTGATGTCCTCGCCGGCGAAGAAGATCTCGCCGGAGCCCGGCGCGTACTCACCCAGGATCAGTCGGAACAGCGTGCTCTTGCCGGCGCCGTTCGGGCCGATCAGGCAGTGAATTTCTCCGGTCTCGAACGACAGGTTCACCTGGTTGGTGACGTGCAGCCCGCCGAAATGCTTGTTCAGGCCTCGGAGTTGCAACAGCGCCATCAGTTCCGTCCTCCCTTGGCGCGGGCGACGAGCCGGCCGATCACGTTCATCGCGCCGAGCACCAATCCGTTCGGCGCGATCAGCACGGTCAGCACCAGCAGAAGACCCATCACCACCAGCGCATATTGGCTGCCGTAGATCGTCAGTGCCTGGAAACCGGCGAGCACCACCAGCGTGCCGACCAGCGTCGAGGTCAGATCGCTGCGGCCCCCGACCGCGACCCAGATCAGCGGCAGCGCCGCCGACGTCATGCCCATGCTCGACGGGGTGATGTACTGGCCCCAGGCGGTGTAGAGCACGCCCGACAGACCGGCGAGCCCGGCACCGATCACGAAGTTGATGAGCTGATACTTGCGGATGTCGTAGCCGAGCATCTCGGCGCGCTCCGGATTCTCCCGGATCGCCACGATGACGTTGCCGAACGAGGAGTTCACCAGGATGCGGAGGCCAAGATAGACCACGACCACCAGCGCCAGGATCAGATAGTAAAGCCCGACATCGGCGAACAGCACGATCGGCCCATCGAACCATGGGATGGTGATCGGCGGCATCCCGCTCATGCCGTTGAAGCCGTTGAGCCGCGCCGCGCCGATCCGCCAGTCCGGACCTGCGGTCTGCGCCATGAACCGTTCCAGCATCAGGGTCACGGCGAGCGTGACGATACCGAGAAACACGCCTTCGATCCGGCCGAAAAACATGAAGTAGCCGAGCAGCAGCGCCACCACCGCGGCGATCGCGACCGCCGCCAGGAGAGCGACGAGCGTGAAGCCGTAGGCGGCACCGAAATTCAGCGTCAGGATGCCGTAGCTGTAGCCAGCGATGCCGAAGAACGCAGTCTGCCCGAACGACAACGCACCGCCATAGCCCCAGATCAAGCACAGGCTGAGCGCGATGAACACCCAGACGAAGAAGTACGCGGTGTTGCCGACGGTGTAGCCGTCGCTGAACATCGGATATGCGATCGCGCCGATCAGCGCCACCACGAACACCGACCAGAACAGCAGGCCGCGGCCTTTGGTCTGCGGGCCCTCGAGCCGGCGAAACAGAGAGATCAAACCGTTCACGCTCGCCTCCCTCAGGTCCGTTCGCGCAGCAGGAAGCCGGATATGCCTTTCGGCAGCACCCGGACCACGATGATCACCGCGACCAGAAGGCCGATCTGACCGAACAACTGGCCCTGCCAGGAGGTCATCACAGACTTCACCACCGCAAGGACCGCAGCAGCCGGCGCGGTGCCGAGGAAGACGTCGGCGCCGCCGATCACCACCGTGACGAACGCCTCCATCAGGAAGGTCGCGCCCATCGTCGGCACCAATGTCATGGTCGGCGCGTACAGCCCGCCCGCCAGTCCGGCGAGCCCGGCGCCGCAGGCGAAGGTCAGGCTGTAGATCCAGCGGGTATCGACGCCGAGCGCATCCGCCATGTGCGGCACCTGGATGGTGGCGCGTGCCTTGACGCCGAACGAGGTCCAGTTGAACACCGCATACAGCGTCCCGAGAACGCCGAGAGCCGCCAGGAACAGGACGATCCGGTAGATCGAGTAGGAATACGCGCCGACCTGGAAACTGCCGAACGGCGTCCCGACCCCGGCCATGGTCGAGCCGATCACGATCAGCGTGCCTTGCGTCGCGATCAGACTGAGGCCCCAGGTGGCGACGATGGTGTCGAGCGGGCGTTCATAGAGATGCCGCACCACCACGAACTCGACCAGCATACCGACCAGAGCGCAGACCAGCGCGCCGGCGAGAATGGCGAGCGGCAGCGGCAGTCCGGCGTGAGCGGCGGTGGCGGTGACGTAAGCCCCGCACATGATGAACTCGCCGTGGGCGAGATTGATCACCCCCATCATGCCGAAGATCACGGCGAGCCCGCAGGCCGACAGCACCAGGAAGGCGAAGGCGTCGGCGAATTGATACAGCGCCGCGAAGGCGAAGGTGGCGATGTCCATCTGACGTCCAACAAGGTGGCGTGGAGGGCCGCGGCACGGGCGGCAGCCCGACGAATGTCCATTGAGCGGAGAAGCAGCCGCTCCGGCGCGTCAGGGTGCGCCGGAGCGGTCCGCCGCACTTACTTGGGCGGCGGGTTCGACGGCGTGTATTGCGCCATCGGATCCTTCTTGGTCAGATCGCAGCCGGCATCGCCCAGCCAATACGGCTTGATGTCCGGCCAGACCTTCGGGAAGTCGATCGAATGATCGGCATTGACGTGCGCCAGGTAGATGGTGTGCGACATGTGCTGGCTCTTCGGATCGATGCAGACCTTGCCTTCCGGCGCGTCCATGCAGACGTCACCCTGCGCGATCACCTTGCGGATGTCGTCGCGCTTGGTCGACTTCGCCCTCTCCACCATCTGCTTGTACAGATAGACCGCGAGGTAGGAGTTCTCGGCTTCCTGATTGATGTACGGCTCGTTCGGGAATTTGGCCTTGAACTTGGCGACGAATTCCTTGCTCTTCGGGCTGTCGATTTCCTCGATGTAGTTGGTGGTAACGTACATGTCCTTCAGGCTCGGCGGCTTGAAGCGCTTGTGCTCGTAGCCCTGGCCAACATTGACCGACGACGCCATCGGAAGGTTGACGTTGGCGGAGGCCGCCTGCTCGTAGTAGGACGCCTGCGCGGTGCCGACCAGCAGCGTCACGATGAAGTCCGGCTTGGCCTTCTGGATGTTCTGGATGCTCTGCGAAAACTGCGACACGCCGAGCGGGATGAACTCCTCGCCGACCATTTCGCCGCCGTTCTGCTTGACGATGTTGCGCACCCATTCGGCCGAGATCTGGCCGAAATTGTAGTCCGCGGCCAGCGTATAGACCTTCTTACCGTACTTCTCCATCATCCACGGAATCAGGGTGGAGAACTGCTGCTCGGGAACGGCACCGGTGACGATCATGTGGCCGTCGCAGACGCCGCCTTCGTACTGATTGTTGTAGAACGCGAAGCCGTTGAGCTGATCGACGATCGGCCGATAGGCTTCACGCGAGGCCGACGAGAAGCCGGCGAACACCGCATCGGCCTTGTCTTTCTGCAGCACGCGCCGCATGAATTCCTGGTAGCGAGTATTGTCGGACTGGGTGTCGTAGATCACCAGTTCGAGCGGGCGGCCCATGATGCCGCCGGCCTTGTTGATCTCGTCTGCGGCGAGCTGGATGGCGTGAACCTTGCCGATCGTCGCCACCGCGAAATCGCCCGACTGATCCTCCAGCACGCCGAGCTTGATCGGCTTCTCTGCGGCGAGCGCCGCGCCTGAAGCGAGGACGAGCGTCCCCGTGAGGACTGCGGCATGCAGTCCCCGTAACACAGTTCCAGTCATGTTGCTGTCTCCTACATCGCTCGTTTGTCGCCACGGTGCAGCGGCGGGGCGCCGGTGTGGCCAGTCGAATCGGGCGGACTCGCCCGTCGGCTCAGCAGATCCTCGCAATAGCTCTCCAGGCTCTGCCTCACGCGCATGCTCTCCCGGCGGATCTGGTCGTAAGCGCCGTCCTCGTCGAGGCCGCTGTCCTGCATCCGCTGGACCACGGCGCGCAGCACGGCACGACGGCCGCGACGGCGCTCCTCGAGCGTCTGCAGGCGCTCCTGCATCCCGCCGCGCAGGAGAAACTGGTTGATGCCCATGAACAACGCCGAGTACACGGCGCCGCCATGCACCGGCTTGCGCAGAAAGGCGGTAGCGCCGAGATTGACCAGCGCCTTCAACCGGCTCGGCGCTTCGACGCCGACCAGCCCGATCACCGGCACCGGCGGCAGATGCGACAGTGGATTGAGTTCGATCGCCAGCACGCCGTCGAGATCGCCATCGACGAACAGCATGTCGCGATCCGGCTGCAGCGACGCCAGATCGACCTGAGCACGACCATCGACGATCGGCAGCGCCGCGCAATTGACGCCGAGCTTGGCGAGCGTCGGCTCCAGCGCGCCTTCCCTGCCCGTGCGCTCCATCACAAGGAGCGCGCGGCCGCCCTTGAAGTTCTGAACCGGTCGAAAGGTCATGACTTCACCAGCCTCAACAATGGAGAACGCATGGCGGCAGCGAACCGCGGCGAGGTTTGCACCAGATAGGGATCGGGTGCGATCGGCTCGGGAGCTTCGAGCAGCACTTCGAATTGGCCGGCGGCCGTCGACCGGCCGATCCGCGGCGTCAGCCAGGCGTGGTAGGTCTGCGGGTCGATCCGCACTTCGCCTTGCGGCGCGATCAGGCGCTGGTCGGCGACCGCCGCGCGTACTGCGGCGGCATCGTCGGTGCCGGCCTGTTGCAACGCCGCCGCGAGCAGCTTGACCGCGATGTAGCACGCTTCCGCATCCGCCGAAGGCGGCGGCGCGTCCGGAAACTGCGCTGCGTAGGCGCGGATGAAGGCGCCGTTCACCGGGCCGGCGAGCGAGGCGAAATAAACGCTCGACGACAGGTGGCCATCCACCGCCTCGGCTCCGATCTCGGCAAGCTCCGGCTCCGCCAGCGTGCAGCTCGCCACCGGGATTTCGGCGGGCTGATCGATGCCGCGGGCACGGCAGGCAGATCGGAATGCGCGGAAGAACGCATAGGCGCTGGTGCCGATCAGATTGTTGAAGACGAAATCCGGTCGCTGCTCCAGGATCGCCGCGACGACGCGGTCGAAATCGGTGTCGCCGATCGGCAGATAGCGCTCGGCCAGCACGGAGCCCCCGCGGGCGATCAGCGCCTCACGGAAGATCCGGTTGTTCTCCCACGCCCAGATGTAGTTCGAACCGATGCAGAACGCGCGCTTGCCGTGCTTGGCGGCGAGATAATCGACCAGCGGCAGCACATGCTGGTTGGGCGACGCGCCGGTATAGACCACGTTGTCGGAGCTTTCGAACCCCTCGTAATGCGACGGATACCACAGCAACCCGTCGTGCTTCTCGAAGCACGGGATCACTTCCTTGCGGCCCGACGACGTGTAGCAGCCGACCACCTGCCGGACGCCGGATGCGAGCAACTCGTGCGCCAGCGCCCGATACTGCGACAAGTCACCCGCCGGATTGACGACAACCGGCTCGAGCTCCGGGCCGCTGCCGTCCGCCGCGACCTCGCGGAGCCCCAGCATCGCGCCGTTCAGCATGGTGCGGCCGACCGCCCCGTAGGACCCGGTCGTGGAGAACATCACACCGATGCGCAGCCGCTTCGTCATGCTCGTGTCCAAAAAACAAAAAACGCCCATCGGCTGTCGAGCCGAGGGCGCTTTCGCCACCAACCAAACGCGCTGCGATCTGCGCGGTGTCGGAAATGGTTCAAAACTCTTTGCGTCTCAGGGCTTAGTTGCCCAACGCTTGGTGATTACGGTCGTCGAGTTCATAGTTCAAGTCAAGCGCATTGTTGATGCTAAACCTGCCGCTTTTCCCGCCTTTGTGCAGCAAATTGATGCAGCGCGATCGATGGCTTCTGGTTCAGTTCGCGTATGATCAGAACACCATCGCGCGCCTCCCTCGCCTGAGCCCCTGCAGCAATTTCAACTCGGAATGCAACCGCCTCTTCTCTATTTAAACCTGGAGTGGTAGAGCACCCGCGGCGATCGCAGGACCGGACATGACCGATAATCTTCAGGGCTTCTACAAAGCGGCATTCGAAACGGCGCGGAAGAAGTCGCACGGGGTGATCTTTCTCCACGATGGCAAGATCCAGGGCGGCGACTCCACCTTCCTGTACGTCGGCGCCTATTCGCAGTCCGGCGTGACCGTCACCGGCCATCTCCGCGGTATCCGCCACTCTTCGGATCATTCGCGCCTGTCGGTCTTCGGTATCGAACCATTCGACGTGACATTCGACGGGGTCGCCAAGGACGGCTATGTCGCAATCGAAGGTTACGCCCGCGAGACGCCGGGCCTGCCGATGAAGGCCCTCCTGACGCGTATCGACGACTGAGCATCCGCACTTCCGATTTCCCTGGCAGCGCGCCGACGGTCGTCGTTGTCGATCAACGTTCGCAGGGATGCTCCGCTTGGTATCGATGTAATCTTTACGAGCTACAAGCCGGACGAATTCAATCTCCGCTAACGCTCCAAAGTACAAGCCCCTGAGATTCCAACCAGTTGTTAAGCAGCCTGAACGAGGCTGACACCCGCACGACGCCAGCGGCGTTCGCGGCACAACAACAGCAAACAGGTGGCAGTCATGGCATCATTCGCACAGACGTATCGCGCCGACGACATCGACGCGCACGGCTCGCTATACTGGGGCATCTACGATTTCATCCACCAGTTCGTCGCACTGCTGGACATCGAACAGCGCTGATCCGCTTCACGCGGTCCGCTCTCCAGCCAGATCCAGCAACTTCGGCACCTGACCGCGGATCGCGCTTGCGACCTCGCGGTCGAGCCGGTCGAGCCAGCGCTTCGGGATCGCTGCGAGACCATAGGTGGCGCCGGCGAGCATGCCGGCGAGCGCGCCGGTGGTGTCGGCGTCGTCGCCCTGATTGACTGTGGCGATCACGCAATCGGCGAAGCTGTTCGTCGAGAAATAATAGTGCAGCACCGTCTGCAGGGTGTCGACCACATAGGCGGTGGCAGGGCCACGATACGGCGTGAAACCGAAGTTGCGGTGCGCCTGCACCAGTTGGTCGGCAACTACGCGGGCGCCGCCTTGTCCCGCGCCGGCCAGCAACGCCTGAAGCATCTTCACCAGCGCCAGCGCGGCGGCGTCCGACAGCGGATGATGGTGGGTGATGTGCGCTTGCGCGATCGTCCACGCCCAGGCCTGTTGGGGCCGTCCGTAGGTGGCGAGAGCCAGCGGCAGAATTCGCATCGCCGCGCCGTTGCCGGCATCGCCTTCGAAATACGTCCCCTGCATCGCGCCGGTGGTGATGTAGCGACGAATGCCGCGACGGCAGGTGCTGCCGACGTCGACCGGCCCGGTCTTGAGCCAGGCAGCGAACTCCTCGCAAAGGTCGGACAGGTCGAGGCCGCCGCGGCGGATCAGCGAGCGGCCGAGCGCCAGCGCCATGTCGGTATCGTCGGTCACCTGCCCCGGCCTCAGCCGCAGCCAGCCGCCACCGGTGATGTCCTTGTGCACGCCGTAGCGCGCCGCGATCTCCGACTTGGTCATGAACTCCACGGTGGCGCCGAGCGCGTCGCCGATCGCGAAGCCGAGATAGGCGGCGAGCGCGCGGTCCTGCAGGCTCGGCGAGGTCATGGGGCGTCCTTTCAGAAGTAGCTCGCGGTGACGCGATAGTCGCCGCCGATCACCAGATATTCGCCCTCGCCCTTCAGCGGATGCCCGGCGAGCAGCCGGTTGAAAAACAGGATCTTCGACACCGGCACGCGCACCGTCAGGATCGTATCGCCGAAACAGTCGGCGACGCCGCGGTCGGAGGTGAACGAGGTCAGGTTATTGAGCCGGATGATGCAATGCCGCTTATCAAGCCGTTCGACGATCTGATGCTCTTCGAAGCCGTTGACGCCACGATACAGCGTGATGTGGGTGCTGCCGGTGGCAACAAAATGCGTCAGCGCCCATTGGCAGAATTCGTACAGCAGATCGAGCTGGACCAGAATCGCGTTGTTGTGGAAACGGCTCGACATCTTCTCTTCGACGTAAGCCGTCCACACCGGGCTGGCGATCCGCCGGATCGGCTCCTTGTGAAATGTCGGAAACAGTCCGAACCGACTCTCGACCCACCCTTTCAGCACAGCCCCTTCGGCACCGTTGCTGTCGAAGCCCCAGCCCTTGATCAGATCGAGATAGGACGAGCGGAAGCGGCGGCGGCCGTCGCGGCCGCGGACACGCTGCTCGGCGTCGATCCCGAACAGCGCCGTCATGTAGCAGGCGAACGCTTCGCCGGCTTCGGCGAGATCACGCGCCTCGCCCAGCATCTCGAACAGGCTGGGATTCATCTCGCGCACGCCGGCGATGTGGAGCGGCACCGGCGCGTCGTTGAAGCCGACGCCGGTGAGAAACCGCATCGGCACGCCGACGAGGTTGCTGGAATGCCCGATGCTGCCGTCTTCGCTCACCTTGGCCGGCTCTGCCGCTGTCGCGCCCGCCGCGCGCCCCGATCGATGGTCCTGGCGGAGCCCATCGTTAGCCAAGACCGCGCCGTCTGCCTATGCGCAACTCGGCGGAGCGTTGCCGGCAGCAGACGACAGGCGATCAGCGCCGGCGGGCCAGCGTCTCGGAGGGCAGCTCGCCGTGGCGGCGACGATAATCGTTGGCGAAATGGCCGAGATTGACGAAGCCGCAGGCGAACGCCACCGACGTCACCGAGCGAGACGGCGCGCCCGACAGCAGCATCTCGCGGGCTTTGTTGAGCCGCACCGCCTTGGCGAACGCCATCGGCGAATAGCCGCGGTGCTTCTGGAAAGCCTTGAACAGGCTGCGCACGCCGACATTGGTCACCGCGGCAAGATCGACGATGGTGATCGCCCGATTCCACGACGCCTCGATGAACTCCTCGGCGGTGCGGACATAGTCCGGCGCGGTGTCGGGCGCGTCGCGGTCGAGCTGACTGCTGTAATTATGCCGCGTGACGCTGAGGAACGACACTGTCAGCGCCTGCTGCATCTCGCGCAGCATCGCCGGCGGTAGCGCCGGCGCGGCCGGATCGACGTGGCGGGCGACGTGTAGAGCCAGATCGCGCAGCGCCAGCGCCCCGCGGTCGTCGCTGCGCAGTCCTGGATCGAAGGTCAGCTTGCCGCGGGGCTGGACTCCGAGCAGCGCCTCCAGAGCGGCGGTCAGGGTCGCGGCGGTGATGCGCAGGATCATCTGCCGATAGTCGCCGCCGAACTCGAGCCGCGCCGGTGTGCCGGCCGACGATACGCACCAATGCTGCGGATCGAGCTCGACGCTGGATGCGCCGACGGAGGTCCGGCTGCTGCCGCGTAGCGCGATCTGCACCCGGGCGAAATCGGTGTCGCCGAATTCGGCGACGGCCGGCGCGGCATAGGCGCAGAACCCCAGCCCGGCGCCTTCGAACGCGACGTAACTGCCGAACCCCTCGAACCCGTCGGCAGCCGCCTCGAAGTTGTCGGCGCCATACACCGACAGCATCGCCTCCCGCATCGCTTCGGGATCGCGGGTGTGGACGACAGGGGCACGATTGAGCGGATAGCTGTTCGGGTCGGCGTTCAGTTGAACGTCAAACTCGGGCTGGCGCATTCCAACGGACTCACTGCGGGGAGGATTCGGGTCGCGGGAACTTGTGGCTGGCTTCGACAACGAGTCTTGACAGCCTAATGCGCCCCTCCGATCGCCACCGCTCAGGATCGGCATGCATTCGCTCGACAAACGCACCATTTGGCCGGATCGATGTGTGGAAACGAACCGAACCAGCGCGATCCCAAGCTGCCCGGCCTCGACCGCGGTCCGTCCGATCGATCGCCACCGCATCGGACGTCCCCTACCGCCACTAGCGGCCGCATCCAGCACGCACCATCCGGATCGAGCGCCTTGCCACGCCGATAGGGCGCGCTTCGGCAGCGCGTCACTGTTGCGAGCGTTGACCTGATCCGGCAATCCACCCTAAACAGACGACGCGGACGCCGCCATGGCCGCCGACGGCGGCCCTCGCCGCCCGGCGGACCGACCGGCGCCACATGCGGAAGGGTGGCCGAGCGGTTTAAGGCACCGGTCTTGAAAACCGGCGTGCCCGCAAGGGTACCGTGGGTTCGAATCCCACCCCTTCCGCCATAAACCGTTGATTGTATTTTGCAAAATATGTTTACGGGCGAACGCGCGTTTTACAACCATACGGCGAAAGTGGGTTTTAACTGTAGCGCGCAAAATCGAATGGCAGCGCGCGCAAGATCAAGTGGCAACGGTTTTGACGGCTTTAACGGTCGTTAAAGGCGCCGCGCTCCGGGCAATGCCCAGCAGAACATCCCGGAATTGGGGGGGGTGGCGGCGCGGATTGCAGCCTTGTCCTTGCCTCCGACGTAGGCCATCACGCCAGTCCGGCGAGCCTTCTCGTAGCCGTGGCGCTCCAGCGCGATAGGTGACAGCCGCTGCGGCGAACATCCCCAGATCAGCTCCGGAAGCTCGCAGCCGACCGCATAGAGCCATGTCGCCTTCCGCGCCATATGGCCGTAGTGACCCTGCTCGACGTGGCAGGTCCACCCTCCAAAGCAATCGGAGGCCACCCAGCCGCCCGTGGCCGAAGGCGGCGCCAATCCGAACCACCGCCAAGCGTTCGAATAGGCCGGATGCTCGATCACGCCGCCCAAGTTCCGCACCGCCGTCAACGCCGCAGCGAAGCACCCGCCGTCCTGGCCCAGCTTGAACTGGTGCGGCTTGCGCGGCGAGCCGTGCCAATATCGTCCCCACCGCTCGCAGGGCGGATGAGCGACCACCGGCCAGGGTCCGTCGTACCATCTGGCATCCCGCCAAAGGTCCCAAGGGTCTACGTCCGGCAGCCCCCAATAGGTGCCGTGCCGCTCGACGAAGAGCGCTGCGACAGTCACGTGAAATTCCAGAAGCCCTGTGCCCCGGCGGCCGGGATCGGCTCCGGGAAGGGCTGCATGTCCGTCAGAGGCCAGGCGTACATGTGCTCGTCGATCCGGGTGCTGTCGGCCACGGTGTCGACGAACAGGTCGATGCAGCGCCTCGGTTCTCCCAGCACGGCGGTGCCCAGGGCGACGGCCAGCGGTGCAGGCCCAATGTCCTTGCGCCGGCGCGCCGCCAGCAGCTCCTCGACAAACGGCCGCGCGATCGCCGCATCGAGCGCGCTCTCGCCTTCCTCGATCCGCTCCAGGATGTCGGTCAGCTCGGCGGGGCGAACAGGCCGCGCGCCGGCGTGGATGACGATGCGCTGTCCGATCAGCTTCGCCAGGTGCGGCCGATCCGCGAAGCTCCAGCGACGAAACTCGTAGGGCTTCGCCCCGATCGCCCTTGATCCGCCAGCCGGCGCAGCCGGTGCGGGTGATCAGGATCGGCGGCAGCTCGCCGCCGTCCGCGCCCTTACCGGAGCCCCGTTTGGTCACCGCCAGCTTCTGGCCGCCGGGCTTGGCGATGCCGCCGGCCTCGGCCGCGATGCGGTTGGCGAAGTCGATCGGGCTCGCCTCCCAGCGCAGCGCGTAGGGCAGCTTGACCTTGGCCAGCTCCGGGTCGATCGCCAGCGACAGCTTGGCCGCCTTGGCGGTGTCTTCCAGGATCTGGCCGAGCGTGGAATCGTGCCAGTGCTTCAGGCCGCCGGCCTTGAACTGCCCCGCCATGGTGGCGGCCCGCGCTGTGATCTTGATCGTCTCCGGGCCTTGCTCGCAGCCCGTTTCCCAGCCGTTGACCTTGAAGGCACCGATCATCGGCACGCCGGTCTCGCGCCAGCCTGCGAACACGATCAGCAGATCGTCCTCCTGCGGAATCGGGATCTGCCGAAAGTCGTCGTCCAGCTCGATTTCGAACTCGTCGTCGGTCTCTCCGGCGTTGTCGGTGAAGGTCGCGCTGACGAAATACGGCAGCATCCCGACCATCAGATCGGTGTCGCCCTTCATGATCTTCAGGACGGGCGTCACGACTCGCCCCAAACGCGCTTGACCACCGGCCGCTTCGGCTCGCCGGTGGGCCGCGGCGGCAGCTTGATCACGGTGCCGAGCGGCAGCGTCCAGCCAAGCGCGGCCAGCCCTGGATTGAGCTTCAGCACGCTCTCCAAGGTGCCGCCGCGCTCGGTGCCGAGCTCCTTTTTGCAGATCCGGTCGAGCCGCTCGCCGTCGCGCCGCACCGTGTAGGGTCGATCGAAAGTGGTCATGAATACCCCTTCAAATCGATCGTGAAGGCGATCTTCTTGCCGCCGTAGGTTTCCAGGTCCGAGACGAGCTCGACCGTCACCTGACCAAGAAAAAAACCGACAAAGCCGCGCCCCATCCGCAGCATCGGCAGCGGCCGGCCGAGACCCTGGCTCACTTTCAGCGCCTCGTAATCGGGCAAGCCGCCTAGCTGGTCAGGGTAGAGCACCCCACGGATCGACATCTCCGGCCGCGCAAAGCCGTGTATCTGCGCGCCGTCGACCATGCCGAAGCGCGGCACGTCGACCCAGTTGGCCTCGGTCGTCGTCTCGATCTCCTGGCCGTTGAACCCGACCGCCTGAAACAGATGCGGGCCGATCGTCATCAGTGCGGCCATCATCCCACCGTGTCGTGCAGCGAAGAGGAGGAGTTGCCGAGCTTGGCCAGCTCGCGCGCGAACTGGCGGGCGTTGCTCACCCCGTGAAGGTTGAGGTTGCCGATGTGCACCGAAGACCCGAGCCCGGCCCGCTTGCCGCTGGGCGCGGCCGGAGCGGGCGCCGGCGCCGGTGAAGCCGGCGCGCTCCCGCCGCCCGGCGCTCCGCCGGCGGCTCCGCCGAACCGCGGCGAGATCTGCGGCGATACCTGGAAGTTGAAGATCGCCCGAATCTGATCGGCGATCGAGCGCGCCTCGGAAACTGCCTTGGCACCCTCGGTGCTGATCGCACGGGTGATGCGCTGCATGGTGGCTTCGGCCACGCTGGCAGCCAGCGGCGGCACCGGAGAGAAGTTTTGCGGGTCATCGACCACGATCTTGCGGCGGCTGATCTCGGGCGGCTTGAAGCTCTTCACTGGCGAGTAGTCCGGCCGCCTCGGACTCGCGGCGCCGTATTCGGTCTGCGACGCGCGAACCTCTCGCTCGTGCTGGGCTTGGGCCGCCGCATGCGCCGCGCCCTGGAAGCGGCCCGGAAAGCTCGCCTTCGGCGGCGGCTTTCCGGCCAGCGCCTCGCGCGTCGCCTTGGCGTGGGCGGCAGCCTGGAAGCGGCCTGGATAGGCCGATTTCGGGCCGGCCGGCTGGTCGACACGCGGTGCGTCCGAGCCCTTCTTGTCGCCCTTCAGGTACTCGCGCGCGCTATCGAGCCCGCCCGCGATCTTCTCCAGCAACGACACCGCCGGCGTCGCCTCGGCGACGAACTTGCCCACGGCGACACCCGCGGCCGACCAGGAATTCGCCAGCCGGTCGATCGACGCCTGCGCGTCGCCTGTCTCCTTCGCCACGCGCCGCACGATGATGCTGGCGTTGATGCCTTCGCTCAGGATGTCGTCGATCGCCATCGACAGCTCGCCGGCATCGCCCAGCGTGGCGATCTTGTCGGCCTCGTCGCCGTACAGATGCACGTTGGTTTCGAGCGGGAAGATCGACGGGTTCGCTTCGTCGGCCGGCGCCACGATCGCGATCGTCGAGAAGTCCGGCACCTGGACTGTGCGGGCGTCCTCGCCTGCGTCGATGAAGCGGACGCCGTGGTTCTTGGTGAGTGCCGCCATGAGCGAAGCCCCTTGACCTGATCGCGGTTTCGGGGTGACCCTATGTGCCTCTAACGCACTGAGGGCCGCTGACGCGTGTCAGCGGCCCTCTGCCGTTAAAGTGTTACTTGCGCCGCCCTAAGGCGCGTGGACCTTGCTCGACGGGCTGGCGATCTGCGCCGCGATCGAGGCGTTGTTGTCGGCGATCAAGGCCGAGCAGGTCGCCGCCTCGCTCCAGTCATCGACGGCCACGCCGTTCCACCACTCGAAGCCGATCGCATTCTTGTCGAAGGCATAGAACGGGTTGCCGGCGCCGACGATCACCTTGACCGCCTGCCCGGCGTTCATCGTCGGGGCGGTCTCCATGATGTAGGGGCCTTCCTCGTCGCCCTGGAAGGCGAGCAGGTAGGTCGGGTAGATCGTCGCCGCGGCGGCCTGTCCGCCGCCGATCTGCTGCAACGCCTGTTCGGCGTCAATCTGGCCGTCGCTCATGTCAGATCACCCTCTTAAATTCGACATAGACCTCCGCGGCGTCGCACAGGGCGCCGGCTGCATTGACGACGCGGATGTCGAAGTGGTCCGCGGCGCGAGGCGCGGGAAAGGCCCGCCGATCATTCGACGGGTCGATTGCCACCGGGAACGCCATCAGCGTTTCCGGCGGCGGCGTGAGATAGATGCGGTACTTGCCGGCCGCTAGCCGGATCACGCCGGCGATGTTCTTGGCGTCGCCGGTTTGCTCCAGCACGCCATTCGAGACGACGAAGCGAGCCAAGCCAAATCCATCGATACACATGGCGGACGGCAAATACTCCGCCGCGGCCTCGGAGTATGGCGCAACAACGCCACCAGCATTCAGCCAATCCCGCAACTCGCGCCGAAGGCCAGTGTCGGGTGGAAGATCAACTCCGGTCCACCAACACGTGCCATCACGCAGCGTTATCTTGACGGAAGTAGACGGCGGCGCCGCCGCAAATTCAACTGAAGCTATCATGACTATCAAAGCTCCGCATCCGCTACCGCCACCACAGTCTCATAAAACCCGAGCACCGCTCTCCCATATGAGCCAGCGCTGGTTACCCCCCCAAGTTGCATGTACAGCTCGGTTGTCGTCGATCGCTGATCGGCAATTGTGAGCGTCCCCGAAAGGGGTGCCACACCGTCATGGAAGACCACCGCATTGTTGTTCAGCAACGCAAGTTGAGGACTTACCCGCATCGGGACGATGAGATCACCAGAAGCGAGTAGCGCTTGGCCAAAAGACACTCCCTTGACCCTGTACGCGCGGATTGTCTGAAAATAGCGCAGACACCGCCTCACTTGGTCAGCGACCGAGACGCGCTCGAAAGTTGTTGCCATTCCTCCAGGCTCCAACTGCACGCGAGTTACCGTGCCGAGCGAGAACTCGACTTTCACATCAGTAGCTGCGATGAGTTCAGGCGTCACAATGCCTGACCCGGAATATGATCCGGTCGCAGCGCCCTGGTAGACACGACCGCTGGCTGTGCCGCTCCATGAGGCGGTATAGACACCACCCTCAACATCTTCGGCAGCAATGACCTGGAGCAGCGACCCCGATATGATGGTGATCACGATATCGATGCCTGACGTCGATATCGTGTAGACGCACCCAGCCGTCCCTGCCTTCCAGCGGTCGTGCCCGTAAGCACCGGCTGCAAGCGTAACTGTTCCAGAGACGCCTCGCTGGTTGACAAAAAATGCACCGTTAACGATGCGATTGCGGTATCCGATTGATGGCAGCGCCGAGATCGTGGCCGTGATATCGGCCGGCGTTGCCTTGGTGGCGATCAGCGCGACGATTTTCGCCAGCGTGTCGTAGTCGGCGGCGACCCCCCCTTTGAGGGCAGTCACCGCCGCGGCGATGTTGCTCGGCGTCGCCTTCGCGGCATCGAGCGCCACAATCATGGCCAGCAGCTTGGCGAGCGTGTCGCCCGAAGCATCGACGCCGCCGCGCAGCTCGGCCAGGATGGCCGCGCGCCGCGCCGGCGTCAGGAACTGCCGACCGTTCGGCTCCTCTGCCACGACAGACGCCGGCACGCCTTCGCGGTAGTCGGTCAGCAGCGCTTCGATTTCGGCTGCGCGCGGCGAGATCTCGGTCTCGATCACGCGCAGCACGCGCGTCACCAGCGTATCGGCACCGCTGCCGAGGCTCGCGACGGCACGCTCGATCGCGTCCAGGCGCAGGTCGATGTCCAGCGCCGTGGCGTTCGCCTTGCCCAGCACCTCATCGGTCTTGGCGATGCGGTAGTCGGTCTCGTATTTGCGCGCCATCGAACAGGCTCCGAAGCCGGCTTAAACGGGCGTGTAGCCGGTGACCTTGTCGGCGTGCTCGCCGGCCAGCAGTTGTTTCAGCAGCGCCCCCGTCACCTGGGTTTCAGACTGCGTTCCAAAGCCGACGCCGGCCGCCTTGAACCGGGCCGCGACGTGGACGGTGTAATAGGCCTCGTCCGAAATCTCGGGCGATACAGCCTCGGTGGCTTCCGTGATGGGCTTCTTTGCGGCCATGTCGATTACTCCGTGGTCTGGACACGTCCCTCGACGTGCCAGGTAATGCGGGCATTGTTGGTGGTGCCGATGATATCGACCTTGCAGGTCGAGATGCCCGGCGCCGCGAAGGTGAAGGTCCACAGCTTCAGGAGCGCGTCGGTGCGCACCACGCCGTTCGTGCCGAACACCGGCTTGGTCTCGACCGCCGTGTGGGTCTTCAGGCTGGCGAAGCCGGCCCCATA